>JANNLW010000159.1:0-1598 GCA_031397145.1 Sphingomonadales bacterium
CTGTCGACGAAATCCGTGTCCGGGCCCAGAAGCGTTCGCGCGCTCGCCAGCAAGGGCGCTCCGGATCCTGTCGCGATGTCCTCGGGCCGTTCATAGACCTGCACGAGGCCGGAAAGCGCCTTGCCGCCGCCGCCGAACAGCGCCTCGATCCGACGATAGGCATGAAAGCGCCGGTGGCTGCGCGGATGCCATTGCTCGGTATGAAAGCGAATGGCGTTTTCATCCTGATCCGCTGCGGGCGGATTGATCGTCGTTTCGATCAACGCCGCAAGGTCATCGTCCGTATGGTCCGGGCTGTCGGCCAGGATCGATTCCGGCGTCCTGAGTAGCTTCAGGCGATCCGGTTCGCGCGCATCAATCCAGATCACCGGCGCGCCGCTTTCGAGGGCTGCGGCAATCGTATGGCGCGTCCCGCCGACAGAGCCGGGCGTGATACCGTCCCAGATGGCGATCAGAAGGTCGGATTGTTCGATCATGATCCGCCCGGCCGCCGCGACCCGTTCGGAACCGATCGTCGAAAACGCCGCGACGGCCTCGACATTGTCGGGTGAGCGGAGCGATGTGATGAACAGGTGCGCGACCGCCTCATCCTGCTCCGCCAGTTCAAAGCACAACGCCTTTGCTGCGAGATCGCGGATATGCGCCGCCCTCGCACCGGTGTCGGCGCAAAACGGCGTCCTGCCCTCGATCACGGCCAGCGCATCCTCCGCATTTGCCGGATGGGCATTGATCGCGCTGTTCAGGGCCTGCCCGAACGGCAGCGGGGCGGTGACGTCCCACCCGCGCGCAATGGCCTGTTCGACGGCCATCAGGTCCGCGCCATGCGCCAGCAGCGAGTGGAGGCGGGTCGGCGCGATATTATCGGTCTGCCGCGCGATCACCGCATCGATCGTATCGAAGACGCGGCACAGGGCGGCATCGATCGCCGCAAAATTCTGGCTGAACACCGCATTGCTGTAACGATGCCCGGTGATCCCGATGCACAGTCGGGCCGATGGCAGCGCTATGGAGCCGGGCGTTCCGGCCGTGGTCGATGTCATTCCGCCTGCATAGCGACGAAGTCGACGGCGACAAGCCTTTTGGAAATGTTCCGCGGTCATCCCGGCGAACAGAATGATGGACAAAGCCCCGTTCGATAGGCAGCATCGGCGCGAATCTGGACGGATGGCCAACGGTCACCGGTTGGTGGAGGGAATGCAGAATGCGCAAATTGAAACTCGTTGCCGCGACACTCGTGATACTTGGTGTCGGTGCGTTGACAGGGTGTGGCACGAATGGCGGCAAAACCGCACAGGTCGATGACGCCCGGTTGCTCGCCGCGAACGAGGATGGCGCCAACTGGATGTCCTATGGCCGCACTTATGACGAGCAGCGCTTTTCGCCACTCACCGATGTGAATGATACGAATGTCGGGCAACTCGGCCTCGAATGGTCCGCCGATATGGATACCGCACGCGGCCAGGAAGCAAACAATGTATGTTGAAACAATAAATTCAATATTTTTGAAATTAATGCAAAACAGCTTTAGTAAACAGAATATGTCAGATTGCATGTTTCTCTAGTTTTATTACAAAATCAACTCGTACTGATTATTAAAT
>JANNLW010000178.1:0-5079 GCA_031397145.1 Sphingomonadales bacterium
CCGACATTGAAGATCTGGATCACGCCCTTGGCGTCGGTGGCAATGCTGGAGAAATTGGCACTGTTGAAGATGGCGCTCTGGAGCGCGCCGGCTTTGACGATCGACTCTTCCGTCTGCCCAGCTTCGTTGCCGTGCGGGGCTGCAACCGCTTCTGTTGGTGGAATTGTGATGACGTGTCCTGACTCAATGTTCGGTCCGTGACGGTTGTAATCTCACGAAGGCCGTGGAAAATGTTAGTGAAGAAGCTCTCCAATGAAAGATTCGAGTTGTGCGGGAGAATAGGGCTTCTGAAGGAAGCGCCCGCCGAGGACGAACCGCCCGGTCATGTCATTGGTAAGCGGGCTTCCCGAGGTGTAGAGCACCGGCAAGTCGGGCCTGAGGCCAACCGCGTGATTGGCGACGTCGTAGCCGCCGAATGGCAATGCATCGAGACGGATATCTACGAACAGGGCATCGATATGGTTCGGGGCAGCAAGGTGCAAGAGCGCTCCGGCAAGGTCGCTCGCCAGCAGCGAGTTGTGGCCCAGATCCTCAATCACCCATTCGAGGCTCTGAAGAATGAAAGCATCATCCTCTACGACAAGAATGACGGCCATCAGCGCGGCATCTGGCTGGAATTTTTCATAGATGTAACGCGCCCGGTGTTGCTCGAGTCATTTCGATGCCCAAGCCGTAACCCGCGCCGCAGGAAAAGGTTCCGGAGTTTAAGCTTTCTTGCAATAGATATGCAGATCAGGCTGGTCGGTCGGTAGCGCACGCACGGTGTCCCATTACCCCTTCCTCTGCAAAACCTCCGTCAAGGCACTCTTAACCTTTCCGGCTTCATCGGCCAGCCGCGCTTCACGCTTTGCGCTAATCGGGTCTGACGCACTCATGCCTTCAGATTCGGCATTCAATCTGCCGTCCACTTCGGAATCCCATTCCGTGAGCAGTGCCGCCTTTTCATCGTCCGCCAAGCCGGGGTCAGAGAGCAGGGCTTGGGGCGTGTCGAAATGCTTGCGGGGATTGGGCGTTTCATCGTCCATCACCAGCATCGCCGGGGCTGACTCCGCCGTACGCTCGCGGTGGACGAGGAGGGCTTGACCGATGGTGGCTATGACCGTTTCGGGCTCGAACGGCTTGGTGATGAGATAAGTCGGCTCGGGCCGCTCACCCGTCAGCAGGCGTTCGGGGAAGGCGGTGATAAAGATCACGGGTACGCTCATAGCGCTCAATATGTCCTTCACCGCATCAATCCCGCTTGATCCATCAGCAAGGCTGATATCGGCGAGGACGAGTTCGGGGCGCGCTTTCTCGGCGAGAGCGACGGCCTCCGTGCGATTGCGCGCGATGCCAGTCACGCTGTGGCCCAGTCCTTCGACGATGGACCGGATATGGAGCGCGATGATCGCCTCATCTTCGATGATCATCACCGAGGCTTGCAAGCTGTCGTTGATCGATTGCCGCGCCGCGCCAATGTCTGCCGACACCGTTGCAACGCTGCTGCCAAGAATGCCAGCGGCTTCCTCTGTGCTGAACCCTTCCACTGCGGTCAAAAGTAGCGCCTGTCGGCAATGCATTGGCAAACGCGCAACCAGTCCACTGCCAAAACTCGGCTCAACCAAAGCTGCGACAGTACCTGGCAGCCACAGTTTATGAAAGATGCGGTAAAGTTCGACACGTGGCGGCTTCTTCGTGTCAAATTCCTCAGGCGCAGCGAGCAATGCCTCCAGCACTTCACGGACAGCGGCATCGCCCAGTCTTTGAGATCCCGTTAGCGCGCGCGCGTAGCGACGCAAAAAGGGGAGTTCAGGCCCAACCGATGCTTTTAGTGACATATTCGCTCCTCTACGAGACAGGGAATACCGCGCAGATCAATTTTTGTTCCGTCGCGCGGAACTTTTTTCGCGCCGCGCGGGTTTACCTTAGCACGGATGGCAGGATCGCCACCCACTTTTGACCAAGGCGAGGATTTCGGTGACAAATCTGCATACATCACCCACACTGTCTGACCAGCATTCAAAACACCCGATGGCGGAGCAACAAGCGATGGCGAAGGCGAACAGGCCAGGCAATCATGACGAGGGTATGTACAGCGATCCAATCGCGGCAGCGCTCAAGCAGATGCATGATGCAGTCGCGAGCGAGGAGTTGCCTGATGATTTTCTGAGGCTGCTCGACGAGATTGATACGAAGATCGCCTCAAATAAAGCGACGCATTGATGAGCGGGCGGGAGGTCATAGACCCTGACAAGCTGTTCCGGGACCAGCTCGTCGCATTGTTGCCGTCGCTGCGCGCCTTCTCGCGCGGATTGTGCGGCCATCGCGAAATGGCGGATGATCTGGCACAAGACACGATGATGCGGGCATGGGCGGCGCGGACGAGCTACACGCAAGGTTCAAATTTTCGCGCCTGGATGTTCATGATCATGCGCAACCAGTTTTATACGACGATCCGCAAGAATGCGCGGATGACGTCGCTCGATCCCGAAGTCGCCGAACGCGTGCTGGTCGTCGCACCGGCGCAACAGAATGGCATTAACGTCGACGATGTCGCCAAGGCGCTGCAGAAGCTACCCGCGGAGCAGCGCGAGGTGTTGTTGCTGATCGGTGCCAACGGTCTGTCTTATGAAGAGGCTGCCGAAGTGATCGGGTGCGCGATGGGAACCGTTAAAAGCCGCCTCGCGCGGGGGCGGACGGCGCTTGCGGCGCTGATCGATGGCCCGGACGATGATGCCTTGTTTGCATCGCCGCAACCACAGGTTAAACCTGGCACAGGGCATGATGCTGCTCAGGCGTTTAGCGATGTCCTGCGCGAACCGCCGAGCTCGAAGATGGCGGCAGCAGCGCGATAGGCCGGGAAGGGAAAGCGTTTAATGCGACCGGCGCGCCTGCGTAGTGGCCTGATACTGATCGTCGTTGTCGCGCTGCTCCCGATTGGCACGCTGAGCGTTGTTCAGGCGCTATCGGATCTGCGCTATTCCCGCACATTGATTGGCAATCAGCTGATCACGAGCGCTTTGGCGACGGCGGGGCAAGAGCGCGATCCTCTCATCATCAGCAAGCAAGTCCTTCTCACGCTTAGCAAAAACAAGGCGGTTCAAACAGGCGGCGCGGAATGCAACGAGGCGCTGAGATCTGGCCTTGGCGACAGTCCAGCGCTGCTCAATCTGGCGCGATCCGACGCTCAGGGTCGTGTCCAATGTTCGGCATTACCGTTTGATCCCAACCTGTCTTTTGCCAAAGAGGCCTGGTGGCAACGCGGGATCAGGGCGCGCGAGTTTACGATCAGCGCGCTGGTGATTGGGCAAATCACAAAGAAGCGCATGCTAATTGGCATGCAACCGGTAACAGCCGACGACGGCCGTAATTTTGGCGCTGTGACTGTGGCGATTGACGCATCCTGGCTCGAAAGATCCCTTGCCACTTCAGAAATGTCGCGCGACGCGGTTGTGGCAATCGTCAATGGAGCGGGAGATATTGTTTTGACCAGCGAAAATCGCGCCCTGCCACGTTTTGATGTCAGCGCCGGAAATGCAAAGGTCTCCGATGCAATCGCTCGGGACGGCGCCTCGTGGATGTATGCTGTCGCTCCGCTCTATGATCGTGAGCTTTATGTGGTTTACGCCGAACCGACCAAAGTATTGATGGCCACCACGATCAAGCAAGCCCGCATCAGTCTGCTGTTGCCGATTGTGGCGCTCCTCCTCGCGTGTCTGGCAATCTGGATCGGCACCAATCGCCTGGTCTTGCGCTGGCTCGAATCCCTCCGCGCGCTTGCCGCTCAGTTCGCACAAGGCAATTTTGCCGGGGATCCGGCCAGATATGAACGCGCGCCGCGTGAGCTTGCATTGCTCAGTGCCGATCTTCACGCTATGGCCCACGCCATTGAGGCGCGCGATAATGCGCTGCAAGCCGCGCTTGATACCAAAACGGCTTTGACCCACGACATCCACCACCGGGTCAAAAACAACCTGCAAATCGTCAGCAGCCTGCTCAACCTGCAAGCCGGGAAAATTAGCGACCCTGCCGCGCTCGAGGCGCTCAGCCAGACCCGCGCCCGGATCGGAGCGCTCGCGCAGATCCACCGGCTGCTTTACGAAGAGAGTCAGGACAGCGACCAGGGCAACGTCAACATCGCCAACCTGTTGAATGCGCTCTGTTCGCAGCTTCGCGCATTGCACCGGGGGCAGAGTGTTATCCAGCTGTCCTGCGATGCTGCCTGGCAGATGGTGCCGATCAACAATGCGGTGCCACTGACCTTGTTGGCTGTGGAAGCCATAACGAACGCATTCCGCCATGGGTTTTCTGCTGGACAGAGCGGCAGGGTAATCCTGCATTTCGACGTGACGGATGGTCAGGCGACGCTATCGGTTACCGACGACGGAATTGGATTTGATTCAACGCGGCAGACAGCATCTATGGGCCGGCAGCTGATGGACGCTTTCGCTCAACAGCTCGGTGGCGTCCTGACCCTCGAAAGCACACCCGGCACCGGCACCGTCGTCAAGCTGGTCTATCCAGTTTCACAGGAGCAAGAACACACCGCGCTTCTATCAAACGACTAGCTATTTCTTGAGCTCAGCCGCTGCTGCATCAGCCGCATTGTCTGCCTTGTTCAAGGCTTCTTTGACATCTTGCTTCACGCCACGCGCCTTGTCACTCACATTCGCGGCACGATTTTCCAGATCATCGCGCCCAGCTTCTACCTGGTTGCCGATGCGATCAATGGCATTGTCAGCGGCAGCCCCTGCCTGTTGTCCCTGATTCTCAAGACTGTCATTGGCGGAGCAACCGGCGATCAACGCGATCAGAGGCAAGACAGTCAAAAATTTGCGCATCGGAAAACCCCTTTTTGGTGAATGATGGCCATTAAATTCCCCGACTACGAAAATGTTCCCGGTGCAAGCGACGTCCTCCTACGGCAATCTGGATTTCGGTGAGAAACTCTATCAATCCACCCGCTAGCAGAATCATAGCCACCACAAAGATGAGCGCGATCCCCGTGCCGAGATTGAGTGCCAGGACTTGGCTAGCGAACAACAAAACAACAACGAGGCAAACAGCGAGCGCGCTGGCGACGCACAATGTCGTCGCCCG
>JANNLW010000205.1:0-2173 GCA_031397145.1 Sphingomonadales bacterium
CGCATCGGCATCGGCAAGCAGGCGGAGCACGCGGGGCGGAAGACAAGCGCGCCGCGCCATATTCTCAATCGATGTGAAGGGGCGATTGGCTAGTATGGCATCCGCCCAGGCTTCACGGAACCCGCCAATCTGTCGCAGGCCCAGACGGAGCGATCCACCTTCGATTTTGTTGTCCCAATCGCTCGCATTCGCATCAACGGCGCGTATGTCCACACCATGTTCGCGTGCATCACGGACGATCTGCGCGGGAGCATAAAAACCCATCGGTTGAGAATTGAGCAGGGCGGCGGCAAAGATTGCGGGGTAATGGAATTTGATCCACGCCGAAATCCAGGCCAGTCGCGCAAAGGCAATTGCGTGGCTTTCGGGAAAGCCATAGCTGCCAAATCCTTCGATCTGCCGGTAGCAGCGCTCGGCGAAGTCCTGCTCATAACCACGTCCGACCATGCCATTGACCAGCTTGTCGCGGAGCGAGTCGATCGTTCCAAGGTTGCGGAAGGTTGCCATCGCACGACGCAACTGATTGGCTTCGGAATCCGTGAAGCTGGCAGCCACGATCGCCAGCTTCATTGCCTGCTCCTGGAACAGCGGCACCCCCAGCGTCTTGCCCAGCACCTGCCGTAACTCGTTTGCTGGCCCAAACTCCGGGGCTGGGGAAGGATACTCGACTTTTTCGATCTTCTGCCTGCGTCTCAGATAGGGATGCACCATATCTCCCTGAATCGGGCCGGGCCGGACGATCGCGACCTGGATCGCAAGGTCATAGAATTCGCGGGGCCGCAGACGCGGCAGCATGTTGATCTGCGCCCGGCTCTCGACCTGGAATACGCCGATCGTGTCACCGGCGCACAGCATGTCAAAAACTGCCACGTCCTCGTCCGGGACATTGTCGAGCGTCAACACAGGCCCTTGCTGGTGCGCGATCATTGCATAAGCCTTGCGAATGCAGGTCAGCATGCCGAGCGCCAGGACGTCGACCTTCATCAGCTTCAGTGCATCAATATCGTCCTTGTCCCATTCGATGAAGGTGCGATCCTCCATTGCTGCATTGTGAATGGGGACAATCTCGTCGAGCCGGGCCTCGCTCAGTACGAAGCCGCCAACGTGCTGCGACAGATGGCGGGGAAATTGCATGAGTTGTTCCGACAATGCCTTCAAACGGGCGATCTCGGGATTATCCGGGTCAAAACCCGTTTCACGGACCCGCTTCGCATCGGGCTTGCTCCCCCAACTCCCCCAGATCGTGCTGGCCAGCCGGGCGGTCACATCCTCGGTCAGGCCAAGCACCTTGCCGACATCGCGAACCGCACTGCGCGGGCGATAGTGAATGACGGTTGCAACAATCCCGGCGCGATGGCGGCCATAGCGCGAATAGACATACTGCATCACTTCCTCGCGTCGCTCATGCTCGAAATCGACGTCGATATCGGGTGGCTCCCTGCGCTCTTCGGAAATGAAGCGGGAAAAAAGCAGGCTGTGTTTCGCCGGATCGACTGCCGTGATCCCCAGAACGTAACAGATCGCCGAATTGGCCGCCGAGCCTCGACCCTGACAGAGGATATTCAGGCCCTGTGCGTACTGGACAACATCATGGACGGTCAGGAAATAGGCGGCGTATCGCATCCGCCCGACAATCGCGAGCTCGCTATCCAGCAGCTTCTGGGTGGCGGGCGGCACACCGTCCGGCCAACGCATAGCGGCCTTGGTTTCCACCAGTTTTTCGAGCCAGCCCTGCGGCGTGTATCCCGCTGGGACAGGTTCGTGCGGATACTCATATTGCAAATCTTCAAGATCGAAATCGATAAGACCCAGCACATCCTGAGTTGCTGCCAGAGCATCGGGGACATCCGCGAAGAGACGGGCCATTTCAGCCTTGGGCTTCAGATGGCGTTCGGCATTGGCGGCGAGCAGGCGGCCGGCCTTCTGGATGGTTGTTTTCTCGCGGATGCAGGTCATGACATCATGGAGCGGGCGTGCTGCGGGTGTTGCATAGAGCACGTCGTTGATTGCGATCATGGCCACACCAGTCCGGACGGACAGCGACTGCAACCCGGCCAGCCGCCTCTTGTCCCGCCCCGCCCGGTTCATCGCCACACCAATCCAGAGATAGCGGGCTTTCGGGCGAAGTTGGGTTATGATCTCCTCACTGTCGGGAGAGGGGCTCACAAGGATC
>JANNLW010000211.1:0-3017 GCA_031397145.1 Sphingomonadales bacterium
TCGGCGCGCTGTTGCTCGTGCGCGAAGGCGGTGCAACGACGGCGCGGGCGATGGCGGTTGCAGTCATCCTTGGCGGCGTATTCCAGGTCGCACTGTGCTGGATCAGCGTGCGACGGGCTGGCGTAAGGCTCAGTCTTCGGACACCGAAAATGACGCCCCGTGTGAAGGAACTCTTTATCCTGGTTCTCCCTGCGACACTTGCCGGGGGCATCTATTATCTAAGCCAGTTTTTCTACGCGTTTTTCGCCACGCGGCTGCCTGAAGGAACGCTTGTCTATCTTGCTTACGCGGACCGGCTGAACCAGCTACCGCTGGCAATCATTGGCTCGGCGCTGGGCACGGCTATCCTGCCGTCGGTAAGCAAGGCGGTCGAGACTGGTGATGGGTCCGAAGCCGGCAAGATTCAGGGACAGGCCGTCGAGCTTGGCATGCTTTTGACGCTGCCTGCCGCCGTCGCCCTTGCCGTCGTTTCGGGGCCAATCGCTGCGGCGCTTTTCCAGGGTGGCAGGTTCGACGCAGAGGATGCGCGGCTGACGGGCCTTGTCCTTTCGATCATCGTCGCGGGCCTGCCCGCCTATGTGCTGATCAAGGTTCTCACCCCCGGCTTCTATGCCCGCAAGGACATGAAAACCCCGGTCTGGATTGCGGTCTCCATGCTGGTCACAGGGGTTGCTCTCAACTTTGTATTACTCGGGTCGATGGGAATTGCCACATTACCCTTCACGACGGCACTGACTGCTTGGGGAAATTGCCTGATCCTGTATTTCATCCTGCATCGGCGCGCGCATTTCTGGCTCGAAGGCTGGCTTGTTTCGCGATTGATCCGCCAACTGGCGGCCGCAGCCGCGATGGGCGCGGTGCTCTGGATACTCGTAGGGCAGATGTCCGGCCTGTTCGCGGGCTCGGTCGGTGAACGACTGGTCAGTATCGCAGCGCTCGTTTCGGCCGGGGGCGTAGTCTATTTCGGGATTGGCTGGATGATTGGGGCGATCAATCGAGACGATGTCATGACCCTGCTCCGGCGCAAGAAAGTGAGTGCGGACTGATGCGTGTCGTTTCGGGTATCCAGCCAACTGGCAACCTCCATCTCGGGAACTATCTTGGGGCGATCCGCAACTGGGTGCGGATGCAGGATGAATGCGAATGCCTGTTTTTCCTCGCCGACATGCATGCGATTTCGATGCCCTATGAGCCTGCCGACCTGACCTCAAACACGCGCGAGATGGCAGCCGCCTTGGTCGCTTGCGGAATCGATACGGACAAGTCCATCCTGTTCAACCAGGCCCGCGTCCCCGCGCATGCCGAGATGCAATGGCTGCTCAACGGCACCGCGCGGATGGGCTGGCTCAAGCGGATGACGCAGTTCAAGGACAAATCGGGCAAGAACAGCGAGGGCGCAAGCATCGCGCTGTTCACCTATCCCGTGCTGCAGGCGGCAGACGTCCTCCTCTACCAGGCGACGCACGTCCCCGTGGGCGACGACCAGAAGCAGCACCTCGAACTGGCACGTGACATCGCCCAGAAATTCAACTCCGATTATGAAGTCGAACTCTTCACTCTGCCCGAACCGATCATTCCGCCGGCCGCCGCCCGGATCATGTCCTTGCGCGACGGATCAGCCAAGATGTCCAAGTCCGATCCGAGCGACATGAGCCGGATCAACCTGACCGACGATGCTGACATCATGATGGCGAAGATCAAAAAGGCGAGAACCGATCCCGAGCCTTTGCCCAGCGATGCGGCAGGGTTGGAGGGACGCGCAGAGGCGAAAAATCTTGTCGGCATTTATGCAGCCGTTGCCGATGAGAAGGTTGATGCGGTGCTTGCGCGCTTCGGCGGGCAGGGATTTGGCGCGTTCAAGCCAGCGCTAGGCGAATTGCTTGTCGAGACACTGCGACCGATTTCAGAACGGTTCAACGCGCTGAAAGCTGACACGGCGGCACTCGATGCGATATTGGTGAAAGGTGCAGGGAAAGCCGCCGCATTAGCCGCGCCGACGCTCGAAGGGGCTTATAGGACGCTGGGGCTTTCACGATGAATAATAAGGGACTGTCACTATCTATTGTCCGGTCAACCCACAGGTTGAACACCCCGGATCCTTCGGCAGCCTGATCGTCCGCATCGACGGAGCCAACCCGTCGAGTATGTGCAGTTTGCCCGCCGGATCGTCGCCAAAGCCGGTGATCACCCGGACTGCTTCCATTGCGGCGAAGCTGCCCATCAGGCCGACCATTGCCCCGAGCACGCCGACCTCCGAACAACTGTCGCAATCGTCGGGGTCGTGCGCGTCGCCGACGAAGCAGCGGTAGCAAGGCCGGTCCGCCTCCCACCCCCGATAGGTGCCGATCTGGCCGTGGAACTGGCTGATGGCAGCAGAGACAAGCGGCATCTTCGCAGCATGGCACAGGTCGTTGACGATCAGCCGCGTCATAAAATTGTCCGAACCGTCGAGCACGACATCGACACCCTCCAGAAATGACCCGCCGTTCTCGGCTGTGAGCCTCTGCTTCAGCGCCATGAACGTGACGCCCGGATTGATCGCGTGCGCGGCTCTTGCTGCAACTTCTACCTTGTCGTGTCCAATATCCTCTTTTCCATAGAGAATCTGTCGTTGCAAATTCGAAAGTGATACCTGGTCATCGTCGATCACGGTCAATTTGCCGACGCCCGCTGCCGCCAGATACTGGATTGCCGGACAGCCGATCCCGCCGGCCCCGACCAGCAGCACATGAGCATCGGCCAGCTTCACCTGCCCCGTCCCGCCGATTTCCTTCAGGACGATATGGCGCGCATAACGCTCAAGCTGGTCGTCACTGAGGGTCATACCCCGGTCGAGCCGAAGCCTCCGCTCCCGCGCGTTGTTTCATCAAGGCTCGCCACTTCTTCGAACACTGCCCGCTGGACAGGTGCGGGCACAAGCTGGGCGATCCGGTCGCCACGTTTGATCGGAAAGGGCTCGCTGCCGAGGTTGGCAAGGATGACCTTCAATTCGCCGCGATAATCGCTGTCGATCGTGC
>JANNLW010000238.1:0-2566 GCA_031397145.1 Sphingomonadales bacterium
TTCCAGATCAGGCTGCGGTCGGTGACGGCCAGGTCTTGCATCCGCTTGTTGACCTTGGCCATCAGGTCAACCCCCTCGGCGAGCAACGCGGTGTCGCGAAAGACAGCGCAATGTTTCTGCATCGTCCGCTGCATTTCGAGCCGCACCTGCGCGGTCGGTGATCCGCCCTTGGCATTGCGGAACTTGTCCACGCGGGCGAGCGCCAGGTCGGCCGCATCCTTGGGCAGAGCCTTGTGCGGCCCGTTCGGCTTCAGATTATCCTTGAGGTGTAGGCCGGTCGCACGACCGAACACGACAAGGTCGATCAAAGAGTTCGAGCCAAGCCGGTTTGCACCATGCACCGAAACACAGGCCGCTTCACCCACGGCGTAGAGTCCGGGGACGATCGCATCATCGTCCTTGCCCTTCTTGGTGACGACTTGCCCGTGAAAATTGCACGGGATGCCGCCCATATTGTAATGGACGGTGGGCGTGACGGGGAGCGGTTGGCGGGTAAGATCGACGCCTGCAAAAACCTTGCCGCTCTCGGTAATGCCGGGGAGCCGGTCGGCCAGCACCTTGGGATCGATATGATCGAGGTGCAGGTAGATATGATCCTTGTTCGGGCCGACGCCGCGACCGTCGCGCATTTCGAGTGCCATTGACCGGCTCACTACGTCGCGGCTGGCGAGATCCTTGGCCGAAGGGGCATAGCGTTCCATGAACCGCTCGCCTTCCGAATTGGTCAGATAGCCACCCTCGCCACGCGCGCCTTCGGTAATGAGCACGCCCGCGCCATAAATGCCGGTCGGGTGAAACTGGACGAACTCCAGATCCTGCAGCGGAAGTCCCGCGCGCAGCACCATCCCGCCGCCATCGCCGGTGCAGGTATGCGCGGAAGTCGCTGTGAAATAGGCGCGGCCATAGCCGCCGGTCGCCAGCACGACGGCGTGGCTGCGGAAGCGGTGGATCGTCCCGTCTTCCATGCACATGGCGATCACGCCCCGACATTCGCCATTTTCCATGATGAGGTCGAGCGCGAAGTATTCAATGAAGAAGTCAGCATCGTAGCGCAGGCTCTGCTGGTAGAGCGCATGCAGGATGGCATGGCCGGTCCTGTCCGCCGCGGCGGCGGTGCGCTGTACTGGCGGGCCTTCGCCCATATTCTGCATATGCCCGCCAAAGGGGCGCTGGTAGATTGTGCCATTCTCGTTGCGGCTGAACGGTACGCCTGCATGTTCGAGTTCATAGACGGCCGCCGGCGCTTCGCGCACCATATATTCAATCGCGTCCTGGTCTCCGAGCCAGTCGGAGCCCTTGACCGTATCATACATGTGCCACGTCCAGTGATCCGGACTGTTGTTGCCCAGCGAAGCGGCAATCCCGCCCTGCGCCGCCACGGTATGCGACCGTGTCGGGAAGACTTTGGTGATACAGGCTGTGCGCAAACCCGCTTCGGCCGATCCCATTGTGGCCCGCAGGCCCGATCCGCCCGCGCCGACAACGACCGTGTCATAGGTATGATCGATGATCTTGTAGCTGTCTGTCGACATCAGGCCGGTGTCCCTGCAAAGGCAATTTTGAAAATGGCGAACAGCGCGAAACCGCCCGCGCCGAAGGTCCACAAATGGAGCAGGCCAAGCGTTACGACACGCATCCCGCCATGGACATAATCCTCGATCACAACCTGCAGCCCGATCCGGAAATGCCAGCAGACGTTGATCACGAGCAATGACATGAGCACCGCCGAAACCGGCGTGGCCAGCCAGGCGATCACTGTCTTGTGATCAAGCCCCGGCAACCAGAGGAGCGAAAAAAGAAACCACAAGACCAAAAGGATGTTTCCCAGCGCCGTGACGCGTTGCAGCCACCAGTGATGCGATCCGCTTTTCGCCGATCCCAAGCCTCGAACCTGGCCCAATCTCGTTCCGCTGCCCATGATCTAAAGACCCTTCCAGAAAATAAGGAGCCAGGTCGCAATGGTCAGCCCCGCGGAGGCAAGGATCGTCGCCCAGGCCCAGACCCGATTGGTGTTCAACTCGAATCCCGCGCCTGCATCCATCACGAAATGGCGCAGGCCAGCGCAGAGGTGAAAGAAGAAAGTAAATGTCAGCCCGATCGCAACCACATATCCCGGCCAGAATGTTGCCCAGCCCATGAACGTGTCATAAGCCTCCGCACCCGTTGCTGCGGCAATCAGCCACCAGACGAGACAGACCATCCCGACCGTGGCCAATCCGACCCCCATCGCGCGATTGAGGATCGAGACCGCCATATGCGGCCCCCATTTGTAAACACGGAGATGCGGCGAAAGTGGCCGCGCGGTTGATCGCGCCATAGATGCCCCCAAGGGTGGTTCAGACTCTGCTTACGACCTTTAACGCAATGAACGCCCCGCGCAACCGCGCGAACACCTTGTCTGTGCCATCCATGCTAAACCTTGGGGGCCAGATCGTCCAGTCAATCGAACACGCCCCCACGTCCTTCGCCCTACCCCCGATCTCCCGCGCCTACGGCAAAAAAGGCTCGAACAAACACCGTTTGTCCCTGACCGAAGACCATTTGTTCTCGACCGAACGACGTTTGT
>JANNLW010000242.1:0-5012 GCA_031397145.1 Sphingomonadales bacterium
CGAACGTCATTTTCAAGCCAGCGAAAGGGATCCGCAACCATTTCGCCAAATTGTTCCTCGACAAGGTCGGTCGCGCGCGTGTGGGGATAGTTGGGCAAGGGGCGCTCCGGCACAGGTTCGGCAAGGACCGGACCAGCAATCAATGCGAAAATGGCGAGCGCGTGACTGATGCGCATCAATGAGTTCCTAACAGGCTTTTGCCAAACTCTAAACAACCATGACGCCAACCTCAAGCGATCGCGTCCCATTGACTGGTCAGAAGGGTATTGCGGCCCGGAACCAAATCCGAAACGGCCCCGTGCAAGCGCGTGCAAGGCTTTGCTCCTTCCCCTGACGGCCGCGCGGCCCTCTCTGTCTGCCGCTTGGAATACTAAACTCTTGAATAGTAAAGGAGCGGGATAGTCCCGGAAAAGCCAAACTTCCGTTAGGTTGCTGCTTTTTCGTGACCAACCAAAGTGTCAGGAAAACGTCGATGCCGAAGGATTTGATGCCCCATTGAGGTCGCCAGCGTGCGCGGACTGGCAAATGAACACCCAACAATGGCCAATCTCCCGGAATTTGACACGCCTTGCCGCCCATGCAAAATTCATCGCGCCGGGAGGAAAGAAATCATGCGCCTATCGAAGTCCACGCTGGCAGCTTCGCTGCTGATAACGGTCTTTTGTCAAAGCTGCAGCAAGTCGGAGCCTCAAAACGCGTCAGAGCAGGAAGAAGCCGCCACCAAAGCGACTCCCATTCCCTCGGAAAACATTACTGCTGCAAGCTTCGGCTGCATCAGCGACCTGACTCCTGTGGATCGCTTTTTTGTCGGTAATCTGAACGGAAACCTGGAGGCGACAGTAGCGGTTGCAAAGTCAAAGACCGGGGGCGTCTACCCTGCCGGCTCGGTGGTGCAGCTCGTGCCCGGTGAGGTCATGGTAAAACGCGTGGCCGGTTACAATGCCAAGACCAAGGACTGGGAATTTTTTGAGCTAGACGCGTCCAAGACTGGCACATCAATCCGCAAGCGCGGGGCCGATGGCGTAGTCAATCGCTTTGGCGGCAATTGCCTCGAATGCCACGAAAAAGCAAAACCGCAATGGGACCTGATCTGCCAGCAGGATCATGGTTGTGATCCCATTCCGCTCACGACCGAAATGATCCGGGGACTGCAAAAAACAGACCCTCGCTGTGAAGCGACACCGCTGACCACCGAGGAGGGCGAAGCATTGAAAGCACTGAAAGCGCAGATGACGACATAGGGGTTGTAAGGCACTCCAGATCAACTGACCTTAGGCTAACTGATGCGCTATAGTAGCGCCAAATCCAGTGCCTTGTGCCAGCGGACAAGCTTTTCTTCGCGCTCCTCATCCTGCATTTCCGGCCTGTAACGGGCTGCGGCAGTCCATTTGGCGCCAACGTCTGCCAGATCTGCAAATGTTCCGGTCGTCAAGCCAGCGAGTACAGCCGCACCCCAGGCGGTCGTTTCATGGCTGACTGGTCGTTCAACTGGCACACCAAGCATATCAGCAAGAAACTGGGCAAACCAGCCATTCTGGCTCATCCCGCCATCGATGCGGATGGCCGCCGGTTGGGTGGCCCCATCACGCGCCATTGCATCAGTCAGGTCGCGTGTCTGGAAGGCGATCGCTTCCAGAGTGGCGCGAACCAGTTCATTTGCACCGGTATCGAGCGTCATGCCGGTAATCAGTCCGCGCGCATCTGGCGCCCAGTGCGGGGCGCCGAGCCCGACAAAGGCCGGAACAAGGACAACCCCGTGATCCGGATTTGCCGCGCGCGCCATGGTTTCAGACTCCTCTGACGCCGAGACGAGCCCCATTCGGTCCCGCAGCCATTTCACTGCCGCGCCAGCCACGAAGATTGAACCCTCCAGCGCATAAGCCGTCTCACCTCCGATCCGATAGGCAGGTGTGGTGAGCAAACGATTGGTGCTTGGAACCGCCTTCGCGCCTGTATTCATGAGCATGAAGCAGCCAGTTCCATAGGTGGATTTGACCATCCCTGGCGTAAAACAGGCTTGGCCGATCAGCGCGGATTGCTGGTCTCCGGCCATGCCGCATATCGGGATCGACCGACCGAACAGAGCGGGATCGGTTGATCCGAATTCATGTGTATTATCGTGGATCTCGGGCAGCACGCTTTCCGGGATATCGAGAATCCCCAACAGATCACTGTCCCATTGGCGGGTATGGATATTGCAGAGAAGCGTGCGTCCGGCATTGGTCAGATCGGTTGCATGAACCTTGCCACCAGTCAGCCGCCACAGAAGGAAGCTGTCGATCGTTCCGGCAGCAAGCGCGCCTGAGTCAGCCTGGGCGCGAGCGCCGGGGATTGTGTCCAGCAACCACTTCAGCTTCGTGCCCGAGAAATACGGATCGAGCAGAAGCCCTGTCTTTTCCTGGACCATCGGTTCGACGCCATTGGCCTTGAGCGATGCGCAAAGTTCTGCGGTTCGACGATCCTGCCAAACGATGGCATTGTGAAGCGGTCGGCCGGTTGTGCGGTCCCACAGGACGATCGTCTCGCGCTGGTTAGTGATGCCGATGGCCGTCACATCGTTGTCCACGACTTCGCGCGTGACGGCCAGAACCGTCTCCCAGATCATTTCAGCGTCATGTTCAACCCATCCATTCTGTGGATAAATCTGGGGAAATTCCTGTTGGGCGATTCGTTGGGGCAAGCCATCTAACCCAAACGCAATGGCGCGCGAAGACGTTGTTCCTTGATCAATCGCGAGCAGCATTGGCTCTTTCCTCTATGTAGCGCGCAAGCTCGGACGTCTGAGATGGATCAAATGCCAGCCCAAGCTTTGTCCTCCGAAAGAGGATGTCTTCGGCTGTCTGGGCCCATTCGCGTTCGATCAGCCAGTCGACCTCCAGCGCAGTCAAGCCGTGACCGAAATTGTGCCCCATTGTGCTTTCGGATTCGGTTTGGGCCATCATGACGCCCAACGCCGATCCATAGGCGCGAACCATTCTCACTGTGCGTTCGGCACCAAGAAAGGGCCATAGAGTGCGGCTCCGCTCGATGAAGGCTTCATAGTCAAGAGGAAGATGCCCCCCCGGAAAAGGCCTTTCGCGCGTGACCTGCTTGACTGAACGACCGGTCGCCTTGCCAAGCCGGGCTATCGCGTCTTCGGCAAGATAGCGTGCGGTGGTAATCTTGCCGCCAAGCACGTTGAGCAACGGTGCGCCGTCCTGATCGACTTCGAGGACATAGTCACGCGTTGTCGTGCGGAGGTCGTCGGAGCCATTATCGAAAAGCGGGCGGACGCCTGCCCAGGTATAGCTGATGTCCTCATGCCTGTTTTGCCGGACAAAGGCAGTGTTCGCGGCGTTCAACAGATATTCGGTTTCATCGGCACTGATTTCGGGGTTCTCCGGGCTCGGAACTTCCACTTCCGTTGTCCCGATCATCGTCGTTCCACCGATCCAGGGGATGGCAAACACGATCCTCCGGTCGGGCTGTTGCAACATATAGGCGTGTTCGCCTTCGAACAGCATCGGCAGGACGATGTGGCTGCCCTTGACCAGCTTGAGCGTATTCCGTTTCCATTGGCCTAATCGGCCCTCGACATCGACCAGCCAAGGCCCGGCTGCATTGACAATGGCGCTTGCGTGTACTTCTTCGCCGCCGGCCAACGTCGCAGTCCAGGTGCGATGATCCCGCGTTGCGGACATCAACGAAGCCCGCGTGCGAATGATCGCTCCGGCCGAAGCTGCGTCGACGGCATTCAGCACCGTGAGACGCGCATCGTCAACGGTGCAATCCCAATAGATAAAGCCGCGCCCCTTTCCCTTCAGTGGCGCGCGAAAAGCCTGGTCCTTTCGCCGAACCATGCGCGATTTGGGCAAGTTTTCAAAACCGGCAAGGGCATCGTAAAGAAGCAGCCCGGCCCGCACCATCCACCAGGGCCGTACCGCGTTTTCCTGAGGCAGAACGAACGGCGTCGGGTGAATCAGGTGAGGGGCTGCCTTGATCAATCGCTTGCGCTCCTGCAGCGCTTCATGGACCAGTTTGAATTCATAGGTTTCAAGATACCGCAACCCGCCATGGATCAATTTGGTCGACGCGGACGAGGTATGGCTCGCCAGATCATCCTTTTCGACGAGAATGACGGACCATCCATTGAGCGCGGCCTCACGGGCAATGGCGCATCCGTTGATTCCGCCGCCGATGATGAGGAGATCGTATGTCATGATTTGCTCGCTTTAGCGGTTGGCGTTGTCGCGCCAAGCCCCTAACGCTCGCGTCATGCCAAAAATGCGCTCTATCGGACTGCCGTCCCGTCAGCAGATACTGGACTTTATCACGAGCGCGCCCGGGCCTTCGGGCAAACGCGAAATAGCACGGGCATTCGGGCTGCATGGGGCGGACAAGATTGCCCTTAAGGCGCTTCTCAAGGATATGGCCGATGAGGGATTGATTGATTCAGCTCCGGGCCGCGCGTTTCACAAAATGGGAGGGCTGCCGAAGGTCACGGTCCTGCGGATCGCCGATATAGATGATGATCAGGTGATTGCTGTTCCGGAACGGTGGGAAGCTGACGGCATTCCGATGCCCCGGCTTCGCGTTATCGAGCGCGGGCGTCGCAGCGCTTTGGGTGTTGGTGATCGCATTCTTGCGCGAATCGAAGAGCGTGGAAATGGCCATATCGCGCATCCGATGAAGAAGCTCGCGCGCAGCGAGGAATTGATCCTTGGCGTAGTGGCTGAAGAAAACGGACGATTCTGGCTCAAGCCGGTTGAAAAGCGCGAGCGAAAGGACACACTGATTTCAGACTTGGGCGGTGCAAAATCCGGTGATCTCGTGCTTGCTGAAAAGACCGGGCGTCCACCAAGAATAACGGCGCGCGTGCATTCGAATAGTCGCGGTCAGCCGGCCACCGCCCCGGCGGTCGCGCAGCGCTACAGGATTTCCGTCTGCGACATCATGCTGTTGAAACGGCAGAAACTCGGGGCGATCAAGCTGGCCAAAGAAGTCGGCTGCGACGGGGTTGAGGTGGATATGGG
>JANNLW010000326.1:0-3490 GCA_031397145.1 Sphingomonadales bacterium
CGTCTGATTTCGGCGCGGACATTATGACCCAGCGCATCCGCGACTAGGGCGGCCTGTTCGGCCTGATGGCGTTTGGCGAGGCCGGTTGCGGTCGCCGCACTGGCTTTTCGACCTGCATAGCGCGGACGATTTGCTGCAACGTTAGCCCGGACAAGGCTGTCTTCGATGGCTTCCTCGACAAAGAACCACGCGCCAGCGTTGCGCGGCTCTTCCTGAGCCCAGACGACCTCTTCTAGATTGATCATGCGTTCGAGGCGCTTGACCAGCGGATCGCCGGGAAAGGGGTAGATCTGCTCGATGCGAACTACTGCGGTGTTCTTGTCATCGGCAGCGTTGCGCGCATCGATCAGGTCATAGGCGACCTTGCCCGAACACAGGACAAGGCGCGTCATATCCTTGTCCGCCGGGGCCTGGGGATCCGAAAGGATGCGCATGAAGTGCGCCTGATCCGTGAAATCTTCAATCCTGGAGACGGCCATCTTGTGCCGCAGCAGTGATTTTGGCGTCATCACGATCAACGGCTTGCGGAACGGACGATGCATCTGTCGACGCAGGAGGTGGAAATAATTCGCGGGCGTTGTGCAATTGGCGACTTGCAGATTGTCTTCAGCACAGAGTTGGAGGAAGCGTTCCAGACGTGCCGAGCTATGCTCTGGGCCCTGGCCCTCATAGCCATGCGGCAGGAGCAGGACGATACCGTTGGCGCGCAGCCATTTTGCTTCGCCCGCCGCGATGAACTGGTCGATCATCACCTGCGCACCGTTGGCGAAATCGCCAAACTGGCCTTCCCAAAGAACCAGTGCCTTGGGGTCAGCCCCGGCATAACCATATTCGAAACCGAGCACGCCAAACTCCGAAAGCGGGCTGTCGAGCACTTCGAACCGGCCGTGTGGCACCGATGAAAGCGGGATGTATTTCGCTTCGCTGTTCTGGTCGACCCAGACGGCGTGGCGTTGACTGAATGTGCCGCGGCCCGAATCCTGGCCTGATAGGCGGACACCGTAACCTTCGGAGAGCAGGCCCCCAAAGGCCAGTGCTTCAGCCGTTGCCCAGTCGAACCCCTCGCCACTTGCGAACATCGCCTTCTTGGCATCGAGCACACGGCTCAATGTAGGATGGATATTGTGGCCCTGGGGGACCATTGTCAGCGTCCGGCCAAGGCTTTCCAGAAGTTTCTTTGAAATCCCCGTTTCGACATTGCGCCGTGCGCTTTCGGGGTCCGCCGGCTTGCTAAGGCCAGCCCAACGGCCGCCAAACCAGTCGGCCTCGTTCGCTTTGTAACTCGCCGCGCTTTGGAATTCGGTTTCAAGCATCGCAGTGAAACGCATGATATGCTCAGGCACCCAGTTCGCATCGATCACGCCCTGTTCGATCAACCGTGCGGCATAGACTTCGGATACGGGCGGATGCTGGCGGATGTTGGCGTACATCAACGGCTGGGTGAAGCTCGGCTCATCGCCTTCATTGTGGCCGAAGCGGCGATAGCACCACATGTCGATCACAATGTCGCGGTGGAATTTCTGACGGAACTCGATCGCCATCTTGCAGGCAAAGGTCACGGCCTCTGGATCATCGCCATTCACATGGAGGATCGGCGCCTGCACGCCCTTTGCCACGTCGGACGGGTAGGGCGAGGAGCGGGCGAACTGTGGCGATGTCGTAAAGCCGACCTGATTGTTCACGATGAAATGGATGCAGCCGCCAGTATTGTACCCGCGGATGCCAGAAAAGCCGAGGCATTCCCAGACAATGCCCTGGCCCGCAAAGGCCGCATCGCCGTGGAGCAGGATCGGCAGAACCTGGGCGTGATCGGCGAGATCATCGCGCATCGTCTGAATCGCGCGCACCTTGCCGAGTACGACCGGATCAACTGCCTCGAGGTGTGAGGGGTTAGGGACCAGCGACATATGGACCTGGATCCCGTCAAACTCCCGGTCGGTCGAGGTGCCGAGATGATACTTCACGTCGCCCGATCCACCGACATCATCGGGGTTCGCGGACCCGCCGGAAAATTCGTGGAAGATCACGCGATACGGCTTGGCCATCACATTGGCGAGCACGTTCAATCGCCCGCGATGCGGCATGCCGATCACGATTTCGCGCACGCCGAGCGCGCCGCCCTGCTTGATGAAGCTTTCGAGTGCCGGGATCATCGCCTCACCACCGTCGAGCCCGAAGCGCTTGGTGCCGACAAATTTGCGGCCGAGGAATTTCTCGTATTGCTCGGCCTCGATCACCTTGCCGAGGATCGCGCGCTTGCCTTCGGGGGTGAAACCGATCGTCTTGTCCGCACCTTCCATCCGCTCCTGGAAAAAGCGGCGCTCCTCGACATCGGAGATGTGCATATATTCCAGGCCAACTGCCCCGCAATAATTGGCACGCAGGATGATGACGAGCGCACGCACAGTGATCCAGTTCAGCCCCAAAGTGCCACCGACATAGACGGCCTTGTCGAGATCCCCGCCACTGAAGCCGTGATATTCAGGCGTGAGATCGGGCGGAATATCCTGCTTGGTCAGCCCGAGCGGATCGAGCTTTGCTGCCAGATGGCCACGCACACGATAGGTGCGGATCAGCATCATCGCGCGGATCGAATCGCCCGCGGCACTTGCGACTTCGGCTTCGGTCAGGGCTTTGCCGGTCTTTGTTGCGGAGGCCTTGATCTCGACGCCCATCTGCGTCGGATCGAGTGCTGCCGTCAGGTCATCCGTATCGAACGGCGGCCAGTTCGGGCGCGTCCAACTTGGCCCTTGCTCGACTTCAAAATCATGTTGCTCGTAACCCATGGTGTAACCTTCCTGGGGAGGGAGGGGTTAGCTCTTCAAAACCTCGACCAATGTGCGACCCAACTCGCTAGGCGAGTGCGAGACGCGAATGCCTGCGGCTTCCATCGCTGCGATCTTGTCATCCGCGCCGCCCTTGCCGCCGGATACAATCGCGCCAGCATGGCCCATCCGCCGACCAGGAGGGGCTGTAAGTCCGGCGATGAAGCCGACCATCGGCTTCTTGCGGCCACGCTTGGCTTCGTCGATCAGGAATTGCGCGGCATCCTCTTCGGCTGAACCACCGATTTCGCCGATCATCACGATCGACTGGGTGGCGTCATCGGCGAGGAACGCTTCGAGGCAATCGATGAAGTTGGTGCCATTGACAGGATCGCCACCAATGCCGACGGCCGTCGTCTGGCCAAGGCCTTCGGCTGTCGTCTGGAACACGGCTTCATAGGTCAGCGTGCCGGAGCGCGAGACGACGCCGACCGAGCCTTTGGAAAAAATGCTGCCGGGCATGATCCCGATCTTGCATTCATTGGGGGTCAGCACACCGGGGCAGTTCGGCCCGATCAGCCGCGACTTCGCCGACAGCTCGGAAGCTCGCCGCGCGACCTCCGGTGGCACGCCCAGGGGGACGCCGCCGAGCCCGCGATCTCGAGGCCGAGGTTCATCAGGGGCGGAAGAAGCAGAATGGCCGCCGCAACGCCGACGATCACGAT
>JANNLW010000340.1:0-13784 GCA_031397145.1 Sphingomonadales bacterium
GCCTGCCACACGCGTTGGCGTTTGTCGTCCTGGAAGATCTCGGCACCGCGAACATGGGCTTCACCTTGTGCCCGATCCTGACTTCGGGCGCGGTCGAGGCGCTGCTTGCGCATGGCAGCGACGAACAGCGTGCCCTGTATCTGCCCAAACTTATCACCGGCGAGTGGACCGGCACAATGAACCTGACCGAATCGAACGCGGGTTCCGATGTTGGCGCCCTGCGCACGATCGCAACGCCCAATGCCGATGGCAGTTACAACATCAAGGGCACGAAGATCTTCATTACCTTTGGCGAACATGATCTGGCGGAGAATATCGTCCACCTCGTCCTCGCCCGCACGCCGGGTGCCCCCGCCGGTACGCGCGGCATTTCACTTTTTCTCGTGCCCAAGGTGCGGCCGGATGGAAGTGCCAACGACCTGCGTTGCGTGTCGATCGAACACAAGCTGGGTATCCACGCCTCGCCGACTGCTGTCATGTCCTATGGAGACAATGATGCCTGCACCGGCCATCTGATCGGCGCCGAAATGGGCGGGATGCGGGCGATGTTCACAATGATGAACAATGCGCGATTGAATGTGGGGCTCCAAGGCGTCCAGATAGCCGAACGCGCAACGCAACAGGCGCTTGGCTATGCCCGAGACCGGATCCAGTCCGCGCGCGCGTCAGGTGCAGGAGCGCAGTCCGTGGCAATAATCGAGCATCCTGATGTTCGCCGCACCCTGCTCCGCATGAAGGCACTGACGCAGGGCGCACGGGCCTTGCTTTACTATGCCGCTGCGCAGGTTGACCGACATCATCTCGGAATCGAAGGAGCACGCCAGCGTCTCGATCTCGTGACGCCGCTCGCCAAGGCCTGGGGCACCGATGTCGGGTGCGAGGTCGCCTCGCTCGGTATCCAGATCCACGGAGGGATGGGCTTCATCGAGGAAACGGGAGCCGCCCAGCATTATCGTGATGCGCGGATCGCGCCAATTTATGAAGGAACCAACGGCATCCAGGCGGCAGATCTAGTCGGCCGCAAGCTGGCAGGTGACGGTGGAACGGGGCTCGCCAACCTGATCGCCGAGATGCGCAACGAGGTGCAGGACGCAAAGCTGATCGCGCTGATCGACGCGGTCGAAGCAGTCGGGCAATGGATGCTCGAAACCGAGATTGACGACCGGCTGGCGGGCAGCGTCCCCTTCCTGACAATGACATCGGTTGCTACGGCTGGCTGGCTGCTGGAGCGGCAGGCGCGGCTAGCAGCAGAAAGACTGGCAACGGGCGAGGGCGATCCGTTGTTTCTCAAATCCAAACAGGCGACTGCCACCTTCTTCCTCGCCCATATTGTCACAGAGGCGCTTGGCCTGAAGGCCTCGGCCGAATCGGGTGCCGGGATACTCTACGCGCTCAATGCCGACGAGCTGGCGGCCTAGGCGCAATCGATGTCGATCCTGGCCGCGCTATTGCTGGCCGCTGCTCCGGCCAATGCCAACCAGGTCATCCTTGACCAATTGCGGAGCTACGACGAACGCGTTGGAAAAATTGCCTATGCACTGGCGCATGGGGGTGTTGAGTTCTGTCCGGCAACACTGGCACCGCTTGCCGGATTACGCATCCACACGCTTGGCCAATATGGCAAGGCGGTTCGGGCTGACGCGCGCGCATTATTCGGTCTGGGCAATTATCCGGCAGTCCTTGCGCTCGTCAACGATGGCGCGGCGGCGCGTGCGGGTCTTGAAATCGATGACTGGATTGTCTCGGTCAATGGAGCCGCACTCGGGAGCGAGCCAGGCTATGCCGGTGTGGAGCGATTCGACACTGCCTTGGCAGCTGCGCTCGACAAGCCACCGGCGATGCTGGTCATAGAACGTGATGGGGTGCGGCGTACTCTTTCACTTACAGGCGTGCCGGGGTGCGCGTCGCGCGTCGAGTTGGTGCCGCGCAGGAAGCTGAACGCAGCAGCTGATGGCGTGATTGTTCAAATCACGAGTGGAGTGCTTGAGCAGACGAAGGACGATGATGAACTCGCCTTTATCATTGCCCATGAAATGGCACACAACATCTTGCAGCATCGCGAGCAACTCGACAGGATCGGCCGGTCGACCGTAAACATCCGGATGACGGAAACAGAGGCCGACCGACTGGGTCTCAAACTGATGCGTGCTGCTGGCCATGATCCATGGGCGGCCTCTCGATTTTGGGCAAGGTTCGGCAAGAAAACGGGGGCCGGAATTTTTTCGGACGGGACGCATTTGCGAACAAAAGATCGCGTCCGGCTTCTGGCGGATGAGGCGGCAAAGCTCGCGCAATAAAATTGCTTGAGGGTTGCGGATTCGCCGCTAGTCTCCGGCGCGACAATGCCGGACAACAGGCAAGGACATAAAAAGGGGAGCGCAAGGCGCCATGACGGATAACATCAATGATGCACCGGTCGAACCTGGCGCAGCGCCAATGGACGTTACTGCAATTGACCTGAATGCCCCCGGCGGGTGGTTCGGGCACCCCCGGCAGCTGAAGCGCCTTTTTACGACGGAGATGTGGGAACGCTTCGGCTACTATGGCATGCGCGCGATCCTCACGCTCTATCTCGCCAACCATTTCCTGTTCAGCGACACGACCACCGCGGGACTCTATGGCGGGTTTACCGCGCTGGTTTACCTGACGCCGCTTGTCGGCGGTTTGATCGCCGATAATTATCTCGGTTCGAAACGCTCGGTGAAGTTCGGTGCCCTGATGATGTCACTTGGCTATTTCATCCTGTGTTTCAGCGGGACAGGGGAATCCGCCAAGCCGATTGCAACGATCGATGGCCAGAAATACGAGATCGTCGTCCAAAGCAAGGGAGAAGAGGCGACCAGATCGGTCACGCTTGGCGGCCAGACTTTGCTCATCAAGGGCAATGAGGACAAATCGGTTTCGCTACTTGCCGCCGATGGCACGGAAGTCCGCAAATTTGAGGAAGGCACGTTCAAGTCGGACGGTGAAAGATCGTCCTTCTTCGTCTTGATGCTTCTCCTCGGTCTTTCAACAGTGACCATTGGCAACGGTTTTTTCAAACCGAATATCTCCACAATTGTCGGATCACTTTATCAGGACGGAGATCGACGCCGTGATGCGGGCTTCACGATCTTCTATATGGGTATCAACCTTGGCTCGCTCATATCGCAATTCTTTTGTCCGATCCTGGCGCAAACTGTCGGCTTCTGGGCGGGCTTCGGGCTCGCGGCAATCGGCATGGGCTGTTCGTGGTTGCTTTTCCAGTTCGATGGCGGGCGACTGGACGGCTATGGCGAACGGCCGAAAAATGCCGATGCCAGCAAGGACTGGTATATCTATGGTGCAGCGCTGGCGACCGTCCCGCTCTTCTGGTTCCTCTTTTCCAACCTGATGAACTATGTGAAGCCGGCCGCCGGAACCGGCATCATCGGCTATGTCCTTGGCCTGCCGATCATGGGCAAGGCTCTGTTTATCACATTTCTTTTCGGCGTTCCCCTCATCCTACTCTGGTCGTGGATCAAGGGGTCGCGGCAGGAACTCCAGATGATGGTCGCCGCCATGGTGCTCATTGTCTTCAACGTCGTGTTCTGGACATTGTTCGAACAGGCCGGATCGTCGCTGACGCTGTTTGCCGAGCGTAACACCGTTCTCGAAATCGGCTGGACCGCGCCGCTCTTTGCAATGTTCCGGGCCTATGCCCTTTCCTACTATTTTGTCGCAGCGGCTCTCGTGTTTGGCACCGCATGGCTTGGATGGTGGTTCTTCGCCAGTGGAGAGGAAGCGTCGACCAAGCGGACCATGGCCATTGGTTTTGGCGTTGTCGGGCTGCTATCGTTTCTGGGGATGGGCTACATCAAATCGGGCTTGATCGAACAGACGGTCTATCTGATGCCGGCTGGGCAGACGCAGATATTCAACGCCCTGTTCATCGTCATACTCGCACCGATTTTCAGCGTGCTCTGGGGCGTGTTATCCCGGCGCGGCCTCGAGCCCTCTATCCCGATCAAATTTGCGATTGCCCTGATGGGCGTCGGCGCGGGCTTCCTATTCCTTGTCTGGGGCGCGAATTTTGCCGGATCGAGTTTCAAGGTCGGCATGGCGTGGCTGGCCGGGCTCTATCTGATCCACTCGATTGCCGAACTCTGCATTTCGCCGGTGGGGCTCAGCATGATCACCAAGCTGTCCATCGCCCGGATCGTCGGGATGATGATGGGCGTCTGGTTCCTTTCGATCTCGGTCGCACAATATTTTGCCGGAATGATCGCCCAGGTCGCAAGCGTGGAGACGGTTGGCGGACAGGTCGCCAATCTGAAGGTCAGTCTCGACACCTACATAGGGGTCTTCACAACGATCGGCTGGGTCTCGATCGGCTTCGGCGTGGTCCTCCTGGTCTTCTCCTTCCCTCTCAAGTATCTGATGCATGGAGTGAAATAGCGTGCGTACACAATGGGTTTCGGTTTTGGTGTTGTTGGCAGGATGCACTTCGGGTTCCGGGGCAAAGCCCTTCAAGATAGCGGACAAAGTTGCGGTCAAGGTCAATCCCAACCCCTATCCGTCGACCTACAAACCCTACCCCGGCACACCGACACTGGTTCGCAACGTCACTATATATGACGGTGAAGGCGGGAGGATCGAACATGGCACAGTGCTGTTCGCGGACGGCAAGATCGTCTCGGTTTCTAGCGCACTTGCCGACATTGCGGCCCCGGCGGGGACTGTCACGATAGACGGCACGGGCAAATGGGTGACGCCAGGGATCATCGATATTCATTCGCACCTTGGCGATTACCCCTCACCAGGCGTCGATGCCCATTCGGACGGCAATGAAGCGACCGGCCCGGTACGTTCCGAAGTCTGGGCCGAACACAGCGTGTGGCCGCAGGATCCCGGGTTCAGCCGCGCGCTCGCCAATGGCGGCGTAACGTCGTTGCAGATCCTGCCGGGTTCCGCCAATCTGTTCGGAGGGCGTTCGGTGGTACTCAAGAATGTCTATGCCCGCACCGTTCAGGGAATGAAGTTCCCGGGCGCTCCCTATGGCCTGAAAATGGCATGTGGCGAGAACCCCAAGCGTGTCTATGGCAGCCGCAACCAGATGCCAGCCACGCGCATGGGCAATATGGCGGTCAACCGGCAGACATGGATCCGCGCCGCCGAATACAAGCGCAAGCTGGACAAGGGCGAGACCGTGACCCGTGACCTCCAGCTCGAGACCCTTGCCGGCGTGCTGTCTGGCGACATCCTCGTCCAGAACCATTGCTACCGCGCCGACGAAATGGCCCAGGTGATCGATATGTCGAAGGAATTCGGCTACAAGGTCAGCACCTTCCATCACGCGGTCGAATCCTATAAGATTGCGGACCTGCTCAAGGAGAATGGCATCTGCTCGGCAATGTGGGCGGACTGGTGGGGCTTCAAGATGGAGTCCTATGACGCGATCAACGAGAATATCCCTCTGGTCGCACAGGCCGGGGCATGCGCGATCGTTCATTCCGACGATGCCAACGGGATCCAGCGACTCTATCAGGAAGCAGCCAAGGCCCTTGCTGACGGGCGTCGCGTCGGGATCAATATCACCGACGAAGCCGCATGGGCATGGCTGAGCTACAACCCGGCAAAGGCCCTTGGCATTGCAGAAAAAACCGGCAGCCTGAAACCGGGAAAGATGGCAGATGTCGTGTTGTGGAACGGCAATCCGCTTTCGGTCTACACACGGCCGGAAAAGGTCTGGATCGACGGCGCGCTGCTCTATGATGCGAACGATCCCAAGCGACGGCCGGTCAGCGATTTCGAGCTGGGTCAGCACGGTGAGGGAGACACGAAATGAGGCGTCTGCTCACAATCCTCGCGTTGTTCTCGGCGCCCGCGCTCGCCCAGACAATCGTGATAACAGGCGGCAAACTTGTTATTGGCGATGGCAGCCCGCCAATCGAGGGCGGCATTATCGTTCTCGGCAACGGTCGCGTCGTCGCTTCGGGCCGCAATGTGACGATTCCTGCAGGCGCGCAACAGATCGATGCGACGGGCAAATGGGTTACGCCGGGAATCGTTGCGGGTTTCTCGCGTATCGGATTGGCGGGAGTCGATGCGGTGGACGACAGCAACGACACCTCTGCCAACACATCGCCCTTTTCGGCTTCGCTCGACGTGGCGTCCGCGATCAATCCAGACGTTGCTGCAATCGCCATCAACCGAGCCGCCGGGGTCACCCGCGCCGTGGTTTCGCCAGAGGCGCCGGGGGGATCGCTCTTTGGCGGGCAAGGCGCAATGATCGACACGGCGAATGACGCCAGCCCCGTTACCAGGGCAAGGCTGTTCCAGTTCGCCGAATTCGGCGAAGCCGGCGCGCGACGATCCGGCGGCAGTCGCCCGGCCCTGTATGCGGCCTTTCGAAATGCCCTTGGCGAAGCTCGCGATTATCAGGCGGGACGATTGCGTGAGGATTCAATCCTGAAGCGGGCCGATGCCGCGGCGTTGGTTCCGGTCGTGACCGGCGTACAGAAGCTGGTCGTCCATGTTGAAAGCGCAGCTGACATAACGTCGGTGCTGGCCTTGAAGCGGGAATTGCCGGCGCTTGATCTCATCCTTGTCGGTGTAACCGAAGGCTGGCGCGTTGCGGCGCAAATCGCGGCCGCCAAAGTGCCTGTGATTGCATCCGCGGTCAATGATCTTCCGGGATCGTTCGAACGGATTGCCGCGACGCAATCCAATATCGGGCGAATGAAAGCCGCGGGCGTCACTGTTGCAATCGGCATGATCGATGATGACGACACACGCCAGGCCATGTATGCCACGCAATATGCCGGAAACCTTGTCGCATTGACCCGGGTTCCGGGTGCCGTGGGGATGAATTGGGATGACGCCTTTGCCGCGATCACGTCTAAACCGGCGCAGGTGATTGGCCTGGGCAGTGAAATCGGATCGCTCCAACCCGGGCGACGTGGCGATGTTGTGATCTGGGACGGCGATCCGCTTGAAGTGACTTCGGGCGTGGAGGCGGTCTGGATCGATGGCGTCCGCCAATCGCTAGAAACACGCCAGACCCGCCTCAGGGCGCGCTATGCAAACCCGAAAGAAGGCGATCTGCCAAAGGCCTATGATCGCTGAGGGACAGGAGGACGATATGGAAATGCTGATCTTTGCGCTCGCCTTTTTTGTCGGCACGCATTTTTTGATGTCTCACCCGTTGAGGGCAACGCTTGTAAGAGCACTTGGGCCCAACGGCTTTCTCGGAGCCTATTCGCTTGTGGCCATCGCGACGTTCCTTTGGGCGATCTTTGCTTTTCAGTCTGCACCGGACGGAGCCCCGGCCTGGGCCGCTGGAGATGGTTTGTGGACATTGGCCACGGTGCTGATGCTTGTCGGCAGCATCATGTTCGCTGGCTCATTGATCGGCAATCCGGCGCTCCCCGGCCCACCCGAAGTCGCAAAGGCCGCTGCGGCAAAACCGGCAAGTGGTGTATTCGCGATCACACGCCACCCGATGATGTGGGGCTTTGCGTCCTGGGCACTGGTTCATCTGCTCGTCAGCCCGCAACCAAAGGTCATCGCGCTGACGATTGCTATCGGTTTGCTTGCGGTAGCCGGTTCCAAAGGCCAGGATGCAAAAAAGGCAGCGCTGATGGGAGACAGTTGGGCTGGCTGGTCGGGCCGCACCAGCTTTGTACCATTCGCCAACCAGATTAGCGGAAAAAGTGCCTGGAGCACGGCATGGCCGGGACGCACTGTCGCACTGGCAGGCATTGTGCTCTGGCTGCTGGCGACCTGGCTGCACCCGGTGCTTGGCGGGCCGGTTGCCGGGATTTGGCGCTGGACGGGCGGTTAGAGCCGAACCATTTTCATCGCACGTTCGCCGTAACGCGGCCCTGCCGTGCCCCCGCGCGGAGCGGCCGCTTCAAGCGCTGCGAGATCCTCAGCATCGAGCGTAACATCGACCGCACCGGCGCTGTCCTCCATCGTCATGCGCCGCTTGAAGCCCGGGATCGGGACGATGTCTTCGCCCTGCGCTAACAACCAGGCGAGCGCAATCTGCGCGTTCGATCCCTTGTGTTTGGCCGCAACAGCGCCAATGGCATCGACGACTTTCAGGTTGGCGGCCAGATTTTCGCCCTGATAACGTGGATCACCACGACGCCAGTCGTTTGCCGGTAGATCATCGAGACTGCGGATCGTCCCCGTGAGGAAGCCGCGACCAAGAGGCGAATAGGGCACGAACCCGATGCCGTTTTCGCGGCATGCGGCAAGTATGTCGGTCTCGATATCACGCTCCCACAGCGAATATTCCGATTGAAGCGCGGTAATTGGGTGGACCTTTGCCGCACGTCGGATGGTGTCAGGCCCGGCTTCCGAAAGCGCAATGTGCCGCACCTTTCCTTCCTTCACCAGCTGGGCCATCCCTCCAACAGTGTCCTCAATCGGCACATTGGGATCAACACGGTGCTGGTAAAACAGATCGATCGTATCGATGCCCAGCCGTTTGAGCGATCCTTCCACCGAGGCCCGGGCGTTCGCAGCGCTGCCGTCCACGCCGGTGATCTGATTGCCTTCGAACCGGAACCCGAACTTGGTGGCAATCACCAATCCCTCGCGTTTGCCCTTGATCGCTTCGCCGACAAGCTCTTCATTCTGGAACGGCCCATAAATTTGAGCGGTATCAAAAAACGTAATTCCGAGATCGATCGCCTTGTGGATCGTCTTGACCGCTTCATCGGGATCGGCCTCTCCACCATAATTGATGTTGCCGTTGCGGATCATCGGCATGCAGCCGACTCCGATCGCGGACACTTTAAGGCCATGGCCCAAGGTGCGGTATTTCATGACACGTCCTCTCCTTGATTGTCTCAATCTCTGCTTCGTTCGGCGACCGTTGCCGTAACCGCCATGTCCATCGTGACGTTTCCAAGTGTGCGGAAAATGTCGGGGAAGGTTTCAACCGCGATGAGCAAGCCCAGCGGTTCGACCGGCACACCCATTGCAAGGCAGATCGGCGCAATCGAGCTGACGAAACTGACCGAACCCGGCAGGCTGACCGCGCCCAATGTGGTGGTCGCTCCGGCGGCAATGCCGATGGCGATCTGGGTGGGTGTCAGTTCCATCCCGTACCAATAGGCGATGTAGAGTGCGACACCGAGATTCATCGCCGGGCCGGTCGCGCGGAAGATCGCAACAGCCATCGGTAGAACGACATCGGCCTTTGCCTCAGGCACACCAAGGGCCTTGACCCCTTTCAGCATCGCCGGCAGCGAAGCGAGCGATGACTGCGTCGAAATGGCCACGGCTTGTGCTTCGGTTGATGCCTTGAAGAAGGCAGGCAGTCCGCGTCTTGCGCCGAGCACGGCCACCACGAACGACGCCAGCCAGACGATGACGCCCAACGCGGACAGGATGAAGACATAATGGGCCAATGCGCCGAGCGCCGCCGTTCCTGCCTTGGCGCCCACCCCAAAGGCCAAGGCGAACACGCCGACCGGGGCAATCGCCAGCACCCAGTTGATGATGATCACCATGGCATCGGCAATTGCTTCGAACAGGCCGGTGATCGATTTACGCTTCTCCGTGGGAAGGCGAAGCGCGGCGAATGCAAAGGCTGCAGTGAAGATCATCAGCGGAAGGATCGCATCGCTGGCCGCTGCTGCAATCGGGTTTGTCGGCACCATGGCGCGGACGAAATCTCCAAACGGAGGCACATCTCCCGGCTTGATCGCGCTGCCCATTGCAACCTTCAGCGCGTCGGCTGCGCCTTCGGGCATCGGGAAAAGTGCCAGTAGCACCGGGATCATGACGGCTGCGAGGAGCGATGAACTCCACAGGATCGCCAGCATCGTCAGCACCGCCCTTCCGGCAAGGCGTCCGGCCCGTGCGGCATCGGCGGTCTGCGCTATGCCCGTGATGAGGAGTGCGACGACCAGCGGAACAACCGTCATCCTGAGGCCGTTGAGCCACAGCGTTCCCACCACATCCGCTACTTCGACAAAACGCGTTCCCGCGACAACACCGAGCAGGATACCGCCAACCAGCGCAATCAGGATGATAATCGTCTTCGACATTGATACTCCCCTCCCGCTTGCGGGAGGGGTCGGGGGTGGGAACCCGGTCTCACGCCAACGCGTTCAGCTGATGCCACCTATGCCCACCCCTATCCCCTCCCGCAAGCGGGAGGGGGACTTGGCGGTTTCCGCTGCGCTGCTAAACAGGCGCAAAGGAGAGGCAATCAATGACTTCGAAACTTTGCCAGCAATTGGGTATTGAATTTCCGCTTTTCGCATTTTCGCATTGTCGCGACGTGGTCGCGGCAGTGAGTAAGGCCGGTGGCTTTGGCGTGCTGGGCGCAACCGCATTCAATCCCGAGCAGCTGGCGATCGAACTCGACTGGATAGACGCACATGTTGACGGCAAGCCCTATGGCCTTGACGTCCTCATCCCCGAGAACATGGCCGTTAAGGCCGAAAAGGATCTGACGTCCAAAAAGCTCGCAGAGCGAATCCCGCAGGGTCACAAGGATTTTGTCGATCACTTGCTGAAGGAGCATGGGGTCGAGCCTGCAGGTGATCATGCACGGGCGCGGAGCGACGATGCACCACCCCCGTTCTGGCCGGAGGAAGCAATGGAATTGCTCGAAGTGGCTTTCAAGCATCCGATCAAGATGATCATCAACGCGCTCGGTGTGCCGCCACCGGCGATGATCCAGATGGGCCGCGATCAAGGCATTCCAGTGGCCGCGCTTGCCGGCGCAAAGGAACACGCGCTGCGATTGGCCGCAGCGGGCGTTGACATTATCGTCGCGCAAGGCGGCGAGGCGGGCGGGCATTGTGGTGAAGTCTCAACGCTGGTGCTGATCCCCGAAGTGGTTCGCGCGCTCAAGGCGGGAGGCTATGACTGCCCCGTGCTGGCCGCAGGCGGGATCATGACCGGAGAGCAGATGGCCGCATGTATGGCGATGGGGGCGGCGGGCGCATGGACCGGATCGGTCTGGCTTGCGACGGTAGAAAGCGAGACCAGTCAGATTTTCCGCGAGAAAATGGTTGAGGCGCGTTCGCGCGATACTGTACGATCCAAGGGACGAACAGGCAAATATTCGCGGCAATTGAAATCGGCCTGGACCGATGCCTGGGAAGGTCCGGACAGCCCCGGCGCCTTGCCCATGCCGATGCAATCCCTGATCGCCGAACCCGCGATCCACCGTGCGACCAAGGCCGCTGAAGGGGGCAATGCAAAGGCGCGCGAGCTGGTCACCTATTTCGTTGGGCAAGGTGTGGGGCTGGTCAGCGACATCGTTTCGGCCCGCTCGGTGGTGCAGGATTTCATGCAGGATTATGCGACGGCTGTCGAAACATTGAATTCCGTACTCGAATGACGCCTTGACGTCTGTCAGGATCACCGCTGCAATCGCGCTTCTGCTCGGGGTGTCGGGATGCGCTGCGACATGGATGAAGCCTCCAGCCTATGGCGTGACGGTCAGTGTGGCATTTGATGCAGACCGCCCCGACACGATTCAGGTCAAAGGATTTGCCGACCCCGTCACACGCAGGGCAGCGACCGCTGATGACCCGGTGCGGATCGCCTCGATTTCAAAGCTGATAACGGCGCTCGGCGTGATGAGACTGGTCGAGGCGGGGGTGCTTGATCTCGATAAGGACGTTTCGGACTGGCTTGGCTGGCCGCTTCGCAATCCTGCCTTTCCTGACGCCCCAATCACCCTGCGGATGCTGCTCTCGCACCAGTCGAGCCTGACCGATGACGCCGATTATATCATCCCGTTGGGCGAGACACTTGAGAACCGGCTGGGTGACCCGCGCGCCTGGGATGCCACGCACAGACCGGGCAGCTATTTTCGCTATACCAACCTCAATTTCCCGGTCGTCGCGAGTGTGATGGAAAATGCGAGCGGGGAACGGTTCGACCAACTGATGGCCCGGCTAGTGTTTGTGCCGTTGAAACTCGATGCCTGTCTGAACTGGACGACATGCAGCGATGCCGCCGTCGCGCGTGCTGTCGTCCTGACCGATATGCAGGGCAACGTGCGGCGCGACAATCTGAAAGGGTTTCGACCGGCCTGCCCGGTGATTCCCGCCACCTACGGATCATGCGATCTTTCCCGTTATCAGCTGGGTGCAAACGGCGCACTCTTCTCACCACACGGCGGCGTGCGGATTTCCATGCGCGGTTTGGCCCGGATCGGAAAAATGATCCTGCATGGCGGCGAGGGGTTTCTTTCTCCGGCCTCGATTGCCGCGTTGATCGGGCCAGAATGGAGCTTCGACGGGAAAAATGGGGAAACCGAGACGGGTTTCAATTGCACCTTTGGGCTCGCCGTGCAGACATTGGCTAGTGTCCAGTCTGGCTGTCATGATGATCCATTTGGCGATAGGTTTCAGCGCATCGGCCATGCTGGTGAAGCCTATGGCTTGCGCTCGGGTCTGTGGATCGATCGCGCGAATGGGAAGGGCATCGCATTCTTCGTAAGCGCGGTGCCCGATGATGCGCCTACCGGGCAGTCCGCCTTCACCGCTGCCGAGGAAGCGGTGTTGCGGCGCTAAAAACTGCCTAGCAAGGCGAGGACGACACCGGCAGCCACGGTTATCAGCCCGATCAACTCACCGCGGGCCAGTGGCTCTTTCAAATAATAGTGGCCAAAGCCCAATGTGAAGATCACTTCCACTTGGCCAACCGCCCGGACGAGCGCGACTGGTGCCGTGGCGAAGCCGGTAAACCAGCAGGCCGAACCCAGTGCAGCGAGCAGCCCGACCTGCCCCGATATTCGCCAACTTCGAAAGATGGGCACAAACTGCTCGCGCTCGCACAACACGACATAGGCACTCTGCATCAGCGTCTGCAGGCCCAGCACGGCGACCAGTGTCAAAAGCGCCGCCAGAACCTTGTCAGACGTCTCGATCGAGAGCGTTGCGCGCTTGATGAAGACCGCCGTCATCGCAAACAGAAACCCTGCCCCCAACCCGCACAAGGCTGCAGGTTGCGCAAGCTGGGTCAGTCGCAATCTCTGTCCTCCGGCTGAAAGGACGAGGACACCCCCGACACCGACGGCAATACCGATCCATGTCAATACAGAAAGATGCTCGCCGAGCATGATCATCGCCAGCACTGCTCCCTGCACCGCCTCGGTCTTGGCATAGGCGGTGCCGACCACATAGTTACGAAAGCCGAACGCCATGATGAGCAGGTTGGTCCCCAGAATCTGGGAGAGTCCGCCAAGCGCAGCATTGATCCAAAAGCCTGAACCATGATCCGGAATCGTCACTTGCCGCACGAGCAGATAGGCCAGAAGCAACAGGCATCCAACCGGAAGGCCGTAAAGATAGCGCACCAGCCCGGCCGCGTTGACCGAAAGTTCGGCCCGAACCCGTTGTTGCACCGCAGTCCGCCACGCCTGTAACAAGCCGCCAACAAGAGTCGCGGGAAGCCAGATCACGCTGGCTGCAAAAGCCCTTCGTCCGCGATCTTTTTCCGCCACATCACCGGCGCGGTCACGTGGACATTCTCGCCCGCACTATCGACGGCGACCGTCACCGGCATGTCCTGAACGGTAAACTCGTAAATCGCTTCCATCCCCAGATCCTCGAACCCGACGACCCTTGACGCCTTGATCGCTCGCGCGACGAGATAGGCCGCGCCTCCTACGGCCATCAGATAGGCCGACTTGTGATTGGCAATGCTCTGGGTCGCGGCCGGCCCACGCTCTGCCTTGCCGACACAGGCGAGCAAACCCTGATCGAGCATCATATCCATGAACTTGTCCATACGGGTCGCGGTTGTCGGACCTGCAGGGCCAACAATCTCGTCGCGTACCG
>JANNLW010000353.1:0-1987 GCA_031397145.1 Sphingomonadales bacterium
ACTTAGCGGCGGCTCGAGCGCATTTTCAAGCGGTGCTAGTTCAATTGGAAGAGCTCGTCCGGACGCACCCCTTTCTTTGGCTTAATTTCTTGCCACTCAATCCGGAGGCAGCGGTCCAAATTCATTGAGCGCTTCAACCAGTTCGTCCTGTTCGGCGATCCGTCCAAGCGTGAGTGCGAGCTGGACTAAATCCCAATGAATTGCTTCGGCCTGACGTCCGAAAGCATATAGCCCGCCTTCATCGAAATAGGCAGCGGTAAAGCCCGGATCAAAGGTCGGGGCAAAACGCCACGGGCCATAATCGAAACTCTCGCCGGAGATGTTGATATTGTCACTGTTCAACACGCCATGAACGAAGCCTGCGACCATATAGGAGGCCGCAAGATCGGCGGTTCGCGCGGTGACACCGGCCAAAAGGCGGACAGGCGCATTTTCACCACAGGGTTCGTCATGGTAACGGCTCAATGCGTATTCGGTCAGTCGTTTCAGAGCCGCATCATCGCCAATCGTTGCCAGCCTCTGAAAACTGCCGATGCGGATATGGCCATGGCTCAGACGGAACAGCACGGCCGATCGCGTCGGGGAGGGTTCATCGCCTCGGTGAAGCGGTTCACTGGTTTCGATCACCGAAAAGGTTTTCGACGTATTGACGCCCAACGCTTCAAGCATTTCGGTCGCCAGGATTTCGCGCACGGCTCCCTTCAGGGTCAGCCGCCCGTCACCGAAACGCGAATAGGGGGTCTGGCCAGAACCCTTTGTGCCAAGATCGAGAAGCCTGCCTTCGCCATCAAGTAATTGGGCGAAGAGGAACCCGCGGCCATCGCCGATCTCGGGATTGTAGACGCGAAACTGGTGACCATGGTAGCGCAAGGCGAGTGGCTGATCGAGCGATCCCGCAATCGGATTGAACCGCCCGAAATGCGCAATCCATCCTGCATCGTCGAGATCGGCCAATCCCACCGTTTCTGCCCAGCGGTCATTGCGGAATCGCAACTTCGTTTCGGGAAAATTGGCTCCGGCCACGGGATCACCAATAAAATCGACAATATCGAGAATATCACGGGCGGGGCGCAATGTGCCGGGTTGCGGAGTTCTGATCATGAGGCGATATGGGGTCAATGGTGGGGCCTGCGCAATATGAAGATGGCTTTTGGTGGTCAAAGGATGGTTTGCGCCTGCACTATCGTGATTATCCCGGGCGTGATGATCGCCCGCCAATCCTCTGCATTCCGGGTCTGACGCGCAATGCCCGCGATTTTGCGCATGTTGCAGACCGGTTGGCCGGCGATTGGCGGCTGATCTGTGTTGACCTGCGCGGCCGCGGTGAAAGCGCTTATGCCAAATTCCCGATGAGCTATGCCCCGATTACCTATCTGCATGATATCGAAGACCTGCTCGAAACATTGAAGATTGACCGTGTTGTGGCGTTTGGAACATCGCTCGGCGGATTGCTGACGATGCTCCTCGCATCGGCAAGGCCGGGCCGGATTGCTGGCGCGTTGCTCAATGATATCGGCCCGGTGGTCGAGGAGGAGGGTCTGGCCCGGATCCGGGGCTTTGTCGGCAAATCGGGAAGCTGGCCAAGCTGGATGCACGCCGCGCGGACGGCGTCGAACCTGCACGGTCATGCCCATCCCGATTATGATCTGCCCCAGTGGATCGCGCTCGCCAAACGGCTTTATCGACTTACTGCGCAAGGGCGGATCATTCCGGATTATGATCCCCGTATTGCCGAGCCGATACGGCGCCCGAGCGAGCCTGTCGATCTTTGGCCCGCGTTTGATGCACTTGGCAATGTTCCAGTCAGTATCCTGAGAGGTGTAACGTCAGACATACTTTCAGCCGAAACGGCTGCAGCAATGGCCAAGCGGTTGCCGAATGCCTCGCTCTCGCTGATCCCGCGGACCGGCCATCCGCCCGAGCTTGACGAGCCCGCTGCGATCAAGGCGATAGATGGGTTGCTCGAATTGATTACGCGGTGACGCGC
>JANNLW010000381.1:0-1255 GCA_031397145.1 Sphingomonadales bacterium
GGCCCAATCGGGCGGCGTCATTGTCAGCCAGTGGCGATAGGCTTTGAGTCGCTGCTCGAGCATCCATTCGGGCTCGTTCTTCTTGGCCGAAATGAAACGAACCGTATCCTCGTTCAGCCCCTTGGGCGCGAACTCCTGCTCGATGTCCGAGGAGAAACCCCATTCATAGGTTTCGAGGTCCTTGGCGACAGCAATGGCTTCTGCGTTCTTGGTCGCCATCACTGCATCTCCGCCAGCGAGTTCAGATTCACCCCGGCGAGCGCGCCGCGCACGGCCTGGTTGACGACTGGCCAATGCGCCTGGACGCGGCACGTGCCTTCCATCCCGCAATCATGTTTTCCGGTATCGACACACGCCGTCAGCGCGATGGGCCCTTCAATCGCTTCGATAATGTCCGCGAGCGAGACCGCGGCGGCTGGTCGGGCGAGTTTGAAGCCACCGCCTGCGCCTCGCACGGAGCGGAGCAGGCCGGCCGCGCCCAACTTGCTCACCAGTTTCTGGACGGTCGGCACCGGTATGCCGGTTTCTTCCGCCAATTGCGCCGCATTGAGTCGCGATTGTCCGCAATGGCGGGCAATCGCTGACATCATCACAACGGCATAATCGGCAAGACTCGAAAGGCGCATCACGCTTAATTAGACTAATTCAGTCTGATTATCAAGTTTTGCTCAGGTCCAGGGCGCTTCGGCCCGGAAATTATCCGGGTGGAGCGTCACCTGCATGATCGGGTTCGAGTTGATCTGCAGCTGGCGCGGTGTCAGCCCGGTAAAATGCTTGATCTCGCGGATCATATGGGCGCGGTCCGAATATTCACGCGTCAACGCGTCTGGCACAGGGCCCTTGGTCCCGATCAGCCGCGATGCAGTGCGCAACGCGCGGAACTTGCGGGCAAGCATTTTGGGCGGCGCCCCGAAATAGCGATTGGCGAGTCGCATCACCTGCCGCGGAGACAGGTCACAGGCCGCATAGAGCGCCTCGGGTGACGAAATGGGAAGGCAGGAAAGCCAGTCACCGATCTTGGCGATGACGAGGCGATGGTCTTCGGGCAGATTGTTGATCCGCGGGATCAGGAATGCATCCATCATCCTCCCCATTTCGTCAACATCGCGTATGCCCTTCATCCGATCAAAGAGCGTGAGCGCCTCGTTGCCCAGAAGCGGAACGCCGTCGCGCGCGCGGTTTGCATAGTCGCTGGCATTGGCATCGACGATTCCACCCCAAAACCCGGGGAGCAACACGCAGCCGAAACTGTCGA
>JANNLW010000393.1:0-2967 GCA_031397145.1 Sphingomonadales bacterium
GGAATGGATTGACAGCTTGGCTCACCCTATGATCGAATCCATATTCAAAATCGGCACCGAACCGGGCCAATTTGGGAGGGGGAATCATGACAACCATTCGAAACCGCAACATATTTGTCGGGCGTTCAGCCTTGATGAGCAGCGCAATGTTGACGATTGCGCTCGCCTTTTCCCCTGCTGTGGCAAATGCACAAGCGGCCGATGAAGTGACAATTGCCGAGGACTCCCCGGCCGACATCGTCGTCACGGCCCAACGTCGCGAGCAAAAACTGCAGGACGTTGGCATCTCGGTCAGTGTGTTGGGTAACAAGGCGCTAGGCGAGCTCAACATTACCAATGCGACCGACATCGCGCGCGCGATCCCCAATCTGAAATTCAATGCCTATTCATCATCTCAGGTGGTGTTCAATGTCCGCGGCGTCTCACAGAATGATTATGGCGACCAGCAGGAACCACCGGTCGCGGTCTATCAGGACGACGCCTATGCGAGTTCGATCAACACCGCGAGTTTTCCGATCTTCGATCTTGCCCGTGTCGAAGCTCTTCGGGGCCCGCAGGGCACACTGTTCGGTCGCAATGCGACTGGCGGTGCGGTTCAGTTCATTTCCAACCAACCGACCAAGGATTGGGGTGGTTATGTGACAGGAACATATGGCCGATATAACCAGACAATTTTGGAAGGGGCCATTTCAGGCCCTCTCGGTGAAACTGCGGGAATCCGGATCGCAGGCATTTATGATCATGACAGCGGCTTCATAAAGTCGCTGGTCCCCGGCATTCCCGATCGTGGCGCGAACAACCATTTTGCGCTTCGCAGCATATTGGCGTGGGAGCCGTCTTCGGATTTCAAGGCCCGTATCACCGTCCGATATGCCAAGGCGAACAAGGAACGCCAGGCCGGGCTTTATTCGAGCGAACCCGCTTGCCCCAATGCCCAGTTCCAGGGCGAGTTTCTGGCAACCAGCGTTACCTGCGCCTATTGGGTTGGCTTTGGCACGCCTGGGCCAGGCACAACTGGCACCGGCTTTCGCAATGATGCGATTACCCCGTCACGGGGAGGCACGCCATTTGCGACGCAGGAAACATCGCCATCCTACGTCAACCGCAGTCTTTTTGGATCGACGCTGCGTCTCGATGCCGCATTCGGCAATTTCGATTTTGTTTCAATCACCGACTACCAGCATCTTCGCAAATTTTATGTTGAAGGCGGCGACGCGTCACCCGATCTCGGCGTGGTCTTTTTCCAGGGCGCCAAATCAAACCAGGTCTCTCAAGAGTTCAGGCTATCAACCAAATTTGGCGCAAACCAGCTTGTCGTTGGGGCCTATGGCTTGATCATCGATGGCGATTTCACCGGAAAATTTGCATCGCCATTTTACGGATATGATCCAAGCGTTGCCTTTTCACAGCGCACCGAATCGCTCGCCTTTTTTGCCCAGGACGAACTTGAGCTTTCTGACAAGGTCAAACTGATCGGAGGCTTGCGCTATTGGCGTGACAAGAAACGGGGAAATTATGTCGGGACCGAGCCAAGCACGGGCGTTGGCATCAATTTCGGGCCGGGCGGTACCACCTATTCCAGTTTCGGAGTGCTGCAGCCGTTGACGGGCATTCTTGTGAATGGCCGTTCTGCGACGCCGACATTCAGCGGCCTCACCGCAAGAGCAGAAATCGATTACAAGCCAATCGACGATATCCTGCTCTATGCGAGCTATAACCGTGGTAGCAAAAGCGGCGGCTTCACTTTTTCCACCGGAACACCCTTTGCCGGATTTGAGACTGCATTCCTGAACGGCATTCCTTACAAACCTGAAGTGCTGGATTCCTACGAGGTGGGTATGAAATCCACGCTCAGCCGGTTCAGCACCCTCAATCTTGCGGCATTTGTCTATCACTACAAGAACTACCAGGCCTTTGCCCAGGTTGGCCCGATCCAGTCCGTTATCAACTTGCCAGCGACGGCAAAGGGGCTCGAGGCAGAGCTTAATGTCCGCCCCGCTGACGGGCTATCCTTGCAGGTTGGTGCCTCATTTCTTGACAGCAAGGTCAAGAATATCCTTCTCCCGGATCTGGCTTCGATTGTAACGCATGATCTTCCGCAAGCTCCCGGATTTTCGGGGAATGCGCTGGCGCGATACGAATTTTCGCTCGCTGGCGGAACGGCTTCGTTACAGGCAGATGTCCAGTATTCGGGCAAATTCTGCTTTACCGTGCTTTGCGCACCAGTTGAAAAAGAGGGCGCCTATACTGTTGCCAACGGTCGTATCGGGTTTGCCGGCGAAGATGGACGCTGGGAGATCGCGGCTTTCGTGAACAATGCGTTCAACCGCAAATATCGCGCCTACGCCTTTGACAGTTCGCTGTTTGCGGGCCTTGTTGCCGGTGTTTATGCCAAGCCGCGAACATGGGGCATTACCGGGACGGTCCGTTTCGGCGCCAACAAATAGATGGACGGTATAGCTTGAACCCTGGCGCAACAGGTGCCGTCGCTCAGGAGAACCTTGGTGGAGCAGGTGGACCATCTGCGGCCAGGCAGCTCCATCGCGAACTGAGCTGGCGCGACGCGTTCTGGGCGTCGAGTGGTGTCCCGGCCGGCGTTCTGCTGACCATGGGTGGTGTCGCGACCGTTATTGGTCAGCCATCCTGGGTTGTGTGGATCGTATCTATCCTGATGGGCTTCGTGCAATCGTTCGTTTACGCTGAAATTGCTGGTCTCTATCCGCACAAATCAGGCGGTGCGTCGGTCTATGGTGCTGCGGCTTGGCTGCCCTACAGCAAGTTCATTGCGCCGGTTTCTGTTTGGTGCAACTGGCTGGCTTGGTCTCCCGTCTTGGCGCTGGGGACGAGCCTTGGCGCCGGATATGTGATGGCCAGCCTGTTCCCACCAGATGCTGTCATCAACGTGTGGAAGATCAACCTGCTGAATCTTGGCTTTATCCGTGACGGTCTGCACCTGCGCGTCAACAT
>JANNLW010000415.1:0-10613 GCA_031397145.1 Sphingomonadales bacterium
CATCCTGAAATCAAAAGCCCAGGAACCACAACCGCAATGGCTGGGCTTTGCTGTCACCGGGAAAGCGCGTGCGGCGATCCGCCGTTTCGTTCGCCTCAAGGAGCGTGGCGAATCGATCGCGCTCGGGCGCAAGATCTATGATGATATTGCGCGACGACTGCCGGCACAGTTGGGCAAGGATGCATTGAAGGAAGCGCTGAAGCGCCTGAAGCTACCCGACGAGAATGAAATGATGATTGCGATCGCTCGTCAAACCATAAGCGATGCACAACTTCTCGAGGCGCTGATGCCCGGATCATCTTCTGCAGAGGCATTGGCTGTCCTGCCGCAGCGCGAGGCAATTTCCATAAAGGGACTGACGCCTGGTGTTGCTTATACACTTGCACCGTGTTGCCATCCCGTTCCCGGTGACCGGATCGTCGGCCTGCGTCGGCCCGACGAAGCAATCGAGGTTCACACGATTGACTGTAACAGCCTCGCCGATGGTATCGATGCCGATTGGCTAGACCTGGCCTGGGGTGACGGTTCCGATGGGGGGACGGCACGGCTGACCGTTATCGTCAAGAACGAGCCAGGTTCGCTTGCTGTCGTTGCCGGTATTTTTGGAAGCCACAAAGCCAATATCCTCAATATTCGCCTCGATGCGCGTGATACTGCATTTCACACAAATATTGTCGATCTTGAAGTGCATGACCTGCACCACCTCATGCGAATACTTGCAACTCTCAGAGCAGCGGACGCCGTGATTCAGGCCGAGAGATCGTGAGCAGCAGCGCCCGCATTGCTGCCCCTGATTTCTCGCGCCAAATGCGCGATCCGCGCCTGCTGGAAGCCGCGCTGGCTCTCCACGACAATCGGCTGAACGAGGCCGAACCCCTCTTGCGCATGCATCTCAAGCAGAATCCGTTCGATGTTGCTGCGATCCGGATGCTCGCCGAACTCGCCGGGCGGATTGGCCGATTATCTGATGCCGAAGTGTTGCTGCGCCGGGCTGTCGAGCTTGCACCCAATTTCCTGACAGCCCGTTCGAACCTTGCGACTGTGCTCTATCGACAAACCAAGACCAGCGAAGCGCTTGCCGAGCTCGACGCGCTCCTCGCGATCGATCCGGAAAATGCGGGAAACACGAACCTCAAAGCCGCTGCACTGGGCAGGATCGGCGAATATGATGAGGCGGTGGCACTCTATGGTGATGTACTCGCGCGCCATCCTGACCAGCCCAAAATCTGGATGTCGTACGGCCATGTGCTGAAGACGGTGGGGCGGCAGGCGGACAGTATCGACGCCTATCGTCGAGCGATTTCGCTGTTGCCTAGCCTTGGTGAGGTCTGGTGGAGTCTCGCCAATCTCAAAACATTCAGCTTTGACGATGATGACATTGCGGCGATGGAAGCGGCATTGGATCGCCCCGACACCGCGCTCGACGATCGCTTTCATATGCATTTCGCGTTGGGCAAGGCACTGGAGGATCGCAAGGACGCCGCGCGGTCATTCATGCACTATGACGAAGGCAATCGCCTAAGGCGATCGACGCTTGATTATAAGGCATCTGAAACGACGCGTCAGGTTAACAAATCGATCAAGCGCTTCACGCGAAGCCTTTTCGCAGCACATGCTGGGCAGGGCTGCCCCGAATTTGATCCCATTTTTGTCATAGGTATGCCGCGCGCGGGATCCACCTTGATTTAACAAATCCTGTCCAGCCATAGCCTTGTTGAAGGGACGATGGAATTGCCTGATATTCCGTTGCTTTCGGCGAGGGTTGCTAACGAAAAGGGTGGGCTGGATGCGTTAGATGCGTCTGCATTGCGCGCACTGGGTGAGGAATATCTTGAGCGAACCCGGATCCAGCGCAAGACGGACAAGCCATTTTTCATCGACAAAATGCCCAACAACTGGGTGCATATCGGCCTGATCCACCTGATCCTGCCAAATGCCCGGATCGTCGATGCGCGGCGCCATCCGCTTGGCTGCTGTTTTTCGAATTTCAAACAGCATTTCGCGCGTGGCCAATCCTTCAGTTACGGCCTCGATGATATGGGGCGGTATTACGCCGACTATGTCCGCTATCTCGCGCACATCGACGCGGTGTTGCCTGGACGGATCCATCGCGTGATTTACGAGCGGATGGTGGACGATAGCGAAGCCGAAATCCGCGCGCTGCTTGCCGCGCTTGACCTGCCATTCGAAGAAGCCTGTCTGCGTTTTTACGAGAATGACCGCGCCGTGCGGACGGCCAGTTCGGAGCAGGTCCGGCGTCCGATCTATCGTGAGGGCACCGAACAATGGCAGATGTTCGAACCCTGGCTCGATCCGTTGAAGTCGGCACTGGGCGACGTTCTGACATCTTATCCCGAAATTCCGGAATTTGGATAATGAAGAGGGGTTGCACCCCTGACTCGCCGGTCTCTATAGCGAAGCATAATGTCCGATCTCTTCTCGACCTCCTCCTCAGCTTCAAACGCCTATACGGCTTCCGATATCGAGGTTCTTGAAGGACTGGAACCTGTCCGCCGCCGCCCCGGCATGTATATTGGCGGCACCGATGAACGGGCCTTTCATCACCTTGCTGCCGAAGTTCTCGACAATGCGATGGACGAGGCGGTGGCGGGGCATGCGACGCGGATCGAGGTAACGCTGGAGGCGGGTAACCGCCTGACTGTCACGGACAATGGCCGCGGCATCCCGGTCGATCCCCATCCCAAATTCCCGGACAAATCTGCGCTTGAAGTGATCATGTCCACGCTCCATTCGGGCGGCAAGTTCAATGGCAAGGCCTATTCCACATCAGGCGGCCTGCACGGCGTTGGCGTCTCGGTCGTCAATGCGCTGTCGTCGGATACGGTCGTCGAGGTTGCGCGGAACAAGGAATTGTTTCGCCAGCGTTTTTCCCGCGGCCTGACACTTGGCGGGCTTGAAAAGCTCGGCCCTGTAAACAACCGTCGGGGAACAAGCGTCGCATTCACGCCAGACACCGAGATTTTCGGGGAAATGCATTTCAAACCCAACCGGCTCTACCGACTGGCGCGCTCCAAGGCTTATCTTTTTGCTGGCGTGGAGATTCGTTGGCATTGCGAACCCTCACTGATCAGCGACGACACGCCTCCCGAAGCCGTGTTCCAGTTTCCCGGGGGGCTGTCGGATCACTTGCGTGAACAAGTCAATGGTCGCGAATGCGTTACGACGGAGTTCTTTTCAGGCCAGCAGGACTTTAGCGACGATCAGGGTCGCGTCGAATGGGCTGTTGCCTGGCCGTTATGGAGCGAGGGCAGCTACAGCTGGTATTGCAACACAATACCCACTCCTGATGGGGGTACCCATGAGGCTGGCATTCGGGCGGCGATCGTAAAGGGGATACGCGCGTTCGGGGCTTTGACGGGTCAGAAGAAGGCCGAAGGAATTGGCGCCGAAGATGTGATCATCGGCTCTGAAATCATGCTCTCTGTCTTCATACGTGATCCGCAATTCCAGAGCCAGACCAAGGACCGGCTCACTTCGCCCGAGGCCGCCCGGCTGGTCGAGAATGCCGTGCGCGATCATTTTGACCATTTCCTTGCCGACAATAAGGAACGCGGCAAGGCCCTGCTCGGCTATGTCCTCGAGCGGATGGATGATCGCCTGCGTCGCCGGGCCGAAAAGGAGATCAAACGCAAGACTGCGACCTCGGCACGGAAACTCCGCCTTCCCGGTAAATTGACTGATTGTTCGTCGGATGATCCGGCCGGAACTGAGCTGTTCATCGTTGAGGGCGACAGCGCAGGGGGTTCGGCAAAGCAGGCGCGCGATCGCAAGACACAGGCGATCTTGCCAATCCGCGGCAAGATATTGAATGTCGCCTCGGCCACGACAGACAAGATTCGTGCAAACAGCGAAATCGCCGACCTCATCCTCGCTCTGGGTTGTGGCAGCCGCAAGGACTGCAATCCGGATTTGCTGCGCTACGAGCGTATTATCATCATGACCGACGCCGATGTCGACGGCGCACATATTGCGACGTTGTTGATGACGTTTTTCTTTCAAGAAATGCCCGAGATCGTTCGGCAAGGGCATCTGTTCCTGGCGCAGCCGCCCCTGTATCGACTGACCGTTGGCGCCAAATCACTCTATGCGCGCGATGATGCGCATCGCGCTGAAATTGAGGCTCGGGAGTTCAAGGGCAAGAAGATCGATGTTGGTCGCTTCAAGGGGCTGGGAGAGATGAATCCTGGCCAGTTGCGTGAAACGACTATGGATCCGAAAACCCGCGGAATGATACGCGTCACGCTGCCGCAGGAATATGAAGAACGTGCGGGCGTAAGGGATCTTGTAGAACGGCTGATGGGAAAAAACCCCGAACACCGGTTTGCATTCATCCAGGAAAATGCGGCACGGGTTGACGGAGAAGTGATTGACGCCTGATCAACTCCGGCAAAGGCAAGCGAAACTGGTCTCAGTTCAAACCGTCATGAGAAGCGTTGAACTTCCTCGCCGCGACGCTCGATCATCATCTTGCGCATCCGTATCAATGCCGATCTCTTGATCTGGCAGACGCGCGCTGCCCCGACACCCAGCACAGCCCCGATTTCATCGAGATTCATTTCCTCTACAAAATATAGTTGAAGAACAAGCGCTTCCCGCTCGGCAAGCGCGCTAAGACAACCGGCAAGATCCTGCCTGAGTTCGGCTGCTTCGAACTCGCTGTCGGCTCCGGCGGCGAGATCGGCAAACCAGGCATCGTGATCGGAATAGACTTCCTCGATTGAATCGAGTTGCTGCGAAAGGGATGATGCCACTTTCGCGTGATAGGTTTCCGGGTCGAGGTCCATGGCTTCTGCCATTTCTGAATCGCTTGCCCTGCGGTGGAGCCTGTTTTCAATCTGATCGCGAACACGGGCCAATTCGCGGCGACTGACCATTCCCGAGCGGCACATGCGGGCCTCCCGCCGCAAATGATCGATCATCGCGCCACGGATTCGCGTCGACGCGTACGGTGCAAAGGCAGCACCCCGATCCTCAAATCCTTTTGCCGCTTCAACAAGAGAAAGCAGCCCGATCTGAATCAGATCCTCGAGTGCGATTGCCGATGACATGCGCGAATGGACTTGCCAGGCGATCCGCCGCACCATTGAGGTATGGGTCCTGACCAAAGTCTCGCAATCGGGCAGCGCCGGGACACGGCCATAGGTCAGTGACTCATGAACGACCTCTTGATGCAGCATCATTCTTCTCCAGTTTCGAAAGAGTGTTGGCCCGGTTCTTGGCGCATGAGCGCGGCTTGCGGGCGCTGCGATCCGATCATCGCAATGACGTCAACAGCTTTGGTTTCGGGGATTTCAAGGAAGGACAGCACAGGAATTTCGGATAATTGCGCACGGAGTAATCGCGAGAGTGCGGCGCGGCAGATCGGTGACGTGACAATGGCAAAGCTTCGCGCGGCCATGAGTTGTGGCTGCACGGCCTCTGAAACCGCGGATACTATGCGCGCAGCAAGGTCGGGATCGAATGGCCAGCTTGCGTTTGGCCCGGTCCGCACCGACTGAGTGAGCAGGCTTTCAAGCTCTGGGTCGAATGTAATGATTGGGAGGGGCATTTTGATCGGGACGATCATCTGGACGATCAATGCGCCCAGTCTTTGTCTTACGCCTTCGAGCAGGGCGGCCTGATCAAGTTCGCGACCATTCAAATCGATCATCGCTTCAGCCACCCGGCGGAAGTCTTTTAGCGGAACCCGCTCGGCGAGAAGTGCACGACACATCGTAGCGATCGCTGCCAGCGAATACGGTTGCGGCGTCATCGCCTGGGCAAGTTGCGGGAAACTTTCCTTCAACGCATCGACCAGCGCTTGACTGTCATCGAGGCCGAACAGTTCTGCAGCCGATCCGGCAATGACCCCATTAAGGTGGGTTGCAATGACGGTCGACGCGTCAACCACCGTATACCCAGCAACAACGGCCTCCGCACGACGTTCGGGCGATATCCACACCGCGTCCAAGCCAAAGCTGGGGTCTTTCACGGCATGTCCTGCGATCAGATCAAGACCGTCACCAGAATCCAGAGCCAGCAACTGGCTAGAATAGATTTCGTCCTCACCCATCGTCACGCCGGCGATACCAATGCGATACGCATTAGCGGGGAGGGAAAGATCGTCCTTTACGCGTACCATCGGCACGACAAATCCGAGCTCGCGCGACAATTGCCGGCGGATGCCGGTGATCCGTGCCATCAGGGGTGCCCCCTGACGATCATCGACCATGTCGATGAGGCCATAACCAATATCGAGCGTGATCGGAGCCGGATCGCTGACATCTCGCCATTGGATAAGATGTTCAGGCTCGGCATCTTCGATCGGTGCGGCGATGAGCTTCCTGTTCTTTTCGGAACGCATCAAGGCCCAGCAGATTGTGCCCGTGATGACCGCAGCTGACAGGATGAGAAAGTGTGGCATGCCTGGCAAGAAGCCAAGCAGGCAGAGGATGCCGCATACCGGCCCCCATGCGCGTGCATGTCCGAATTCGCTTCCAATCTGCCCGGAAAGATCGAGTGGCGACGAAACGCGCGTAACGATAGAAGCGGCAGCAATTGAAAGCAGCAGGGCGGGCACCTGCGCGACCAGCGCATCGCCGATTGCAAGCAGAATATAGATTTGGGCAGCCTCTCCCAGAGCCAGTCCGTGACTGACTGTTCCCAATACCAGTCCGCCAAAGATATTGACGAACAGGATCAGCAGGCCGGCAACGGCATCGCCCTTCACGAACTTTGAAGCACCGTCCATCGACCCGTGGAAATCGGCCTCGGTTGAGACTTCCTGGCGTCGCGCCTTTGCCTCGTCGGGCGTAATAAGCCCGGCATTGAGGTCTGCGTCGATTGCCATCTGTTTGCCTGGCAGGGCGTCGAGAGTGAATCGTGCCGAAACTTCGGAAACGCGTCCGGCACCTTTCGTAATCACAACCAGGTTGATGATCATCAATACTGAGAAAACGAACAGACCGACGATATAGTCCCCGCCGATCAGGAAGCTGCCAAAGGCCTCAATGACGTGCCCTGCCGCTCCTGGCCCCAGATGGCCGTCAACGAGCACAACGCGGGTTGACGCAACGTTCAGCGCGAGGCGAAACAGGGTTGCAAGGAGGAGAACGGTCGGAAAGGCAGAGAAATCAAGCGGTTTGGCGGCGTTAAGCGCTACCATGAGTACAGCCAGCGAGATGGTGATGTTGGTAATAAAACCGATGTCCAGCACCGTCGACGGGACCGGCACCACCATGAGGATAACGAGCGACAGAATGGCAAATGGCAGAATTCCGCCTTTGATCGTTTCTCCCCAGATGCGGAGATTGGCGCGCTCGATCATGCGGGCGTCCCCCCGTCGAGTTTGACAAGGCGTTGATAGGCCCGTTCGGCAAAGGCGAGCGACAGGCTCGACGGCATGGGCTCGATGGCACGCATTTGCATGAACTCGCGTGAGGAAGCCGTGTTGGAAGAGGAACGAGTTGCGACTTGTGTCCGGATCGACCCTTGCACAGCGCGCGAAGCGGGCACCTCGTTAATTCGTTGCGCAAAATGGTTCCGGATTTGATCCAAACTTTTCTCGCTGCCGTCGGAGTTATAGAAAATGCTGCGATTTGCGGATGCCGCTGCGGGGTTCAGTGGTGCCGCCGCAGCGTTTGGATTGGCGCGCCAGGCAGACAGGAATTCTGTTGCGCCGTGCGCCCCCAGAAAATGCGCAAGGTAGAGATCCACCGACTCAGGTTCTTCGCCAAAGCGATTGCGCAAGAGCTGTGCATTGTCGTCAGCAAATTCCGCGGCCATGCTTGACGACGCGTCCGGGTCAAAGCGCAAGCCGAGTATTTGGCTGCGCAAATCGGGATCGGCGACGCGATATTGCCCGTCCGTACCCTTGCTGATGGCATTTGCGGCCCAATCCAGCCCGTGATTGCCACCATGTTGTGAAAGGGTCGCAAGCCAGGTCTGCTTTGTGAACTGGAACAGGCCTGCCGCGCTCGATGTGCCTGCTTGGGCGTCTGGATCAAGGCTGCTTTCTACGCGCGCCTGAGCCATGAGATAGTCGAAAGGGACGCCAGTCCGTTTGGAAGCATTGCCGATCGCGAGACTTACCCGACTGGACGCCGGGGGTTGCGCGCCGATGTTTTGCACTGGCATTTGTTGCTCGCTCCTAAGTTCGGAGCATACCCTGCAACGCTTGTGCCAGTTTATGTTTGTAAGCTAGAAACACCCATATTTCGGGGGTTTGCATAGATGTGGGGTGTCGAAGCACCGCGCATCTGATCCAGTCTTTCCATCATTTCGCGGTTGCGCAACGCCATAAAATTGACGCGAGTCCGCAATGCTTCGGTTTGCTTCAGCGCGTAACTGACATCGCTCTTTTGTTTTTCGCCAACAACCAATGCACCGCGATTGCGGATCTGCCCGAGAGCACGAGAGAGATCTCGGGTTTTTGCTTCAATCTGCCGGACATCGCGGGCATCGATGGCATCCATCAATCCGGCTTGAAGGGCGATGATCGCTTCGATGTTACTCATTCCGGTCATTCGCCTGTCCGGAAAAACCTAATCATGGAATCAGCAATTGCATCGATGTCGTGTGAATATTCGCCATGCGCGATTGATTGGCGGAGCTGGGCAATCCTGGCGTGATCCATGGGCGGACCTGCGCTTGCAAGCTCGGTAGTCAGGTTGACAAGTTTGGGCAGGCCGGCGGCCGGTGCGCGGGTTGGTGTGGACACGGCTTGAGCATGCGCCGTCCGCACGCTCTCGTCCGCCACGGACTTGGGCACTGATCTGATCGGCCACAGGGTAACTGGATCAACCATCATACTTCCCTTTTTCATCACACCTGCCTTGAAAGCGACAGGGCTTGATCTGGGAAACGGCAAGCCTGAAGAAAAGTTTAACGTGAAAATGAAACCGAGCCAGGGCCGGTGACTGTGGCAGAGCTTTGCGTCCCGTTTGCGCCCAGTTTCAGGCGCACGCTCTGGCCTTTGGCGCCATCATCAAGCGAAATCGCTGTCGTCGTCACGTCAAAATCCTCGCCCTCGACACTAATTTCGATGGTGTCTCCGCGATGGACCAAAAGTTCGGCTCGCGCCTGAGACCCGGACGACGATGATGCGATACCGACGCGAAGGCGCCAACCGACGACCGGACAGCGAATTGCAAGTGAATCGCTGCCGGACCATTCGATGCTCGCAGGTTGCGGGCAGGCGACGAGGCGCAATCTCCGATCAATCGGGGCAATGGCGCCTCCCGGCTGACCTGGTGCTGCGCCGGTCAGACGCTGGACGCGACTATCGAGTTGGTCAAGGTCTTCGATGGCTTGACCGAAGGCGGGTGTTGCGAATGCCGAAGCCAGGAAAAAAGCGAATACAGGGCGGATCATATTGAGTCTCCGATGACAATAGCACCCACCGAATGCGCAAGGGTCGTGCCAAACGCAGAATAGCAAGGCTGGTCGCAGCAGTGATCGTGCGCTCGTCAGAAATCCGACAGGCGAGATTCAGTCGCCCTGCTTCCCGATGACATCTCATCCGGAACTCCCACTTTTCCTATGATCCGGACAAACTGGCATGATGATTGCTTGATAGGCGACAGGTCAGCCTCGATGTTCGTTTGCGGACTTCACCTGGCCGGAATTTTGGAGGCAGACATGTCTGTTGGAGGTTCACTGTTCGGTATTCATGCCACTGCGCTGCAGCTTCGGTCGCAGCGTATGTCCATGCTCGCATCGAACATCGCCAATGCTGCGACCCCCAATTACAAGGCGCGTGACATGGATTTCGCGACGGCGCTGCAAAATGCAAGCGCCGGCGAATCCATTGACGCGGCCATTGGCTATCGCGTGCCTATTCAGCCCTCGCTTGATGGCAATACGGTCGAACTTTCAACCGAACAAACTGCTTTTGCAGAAAACGCCCTCGCTTATCGAAGCAGTCTGGCCTTCTTGCAGGGACGTATTGGCACGATGATGCGCGCGTTGAAGGGAGAATAGCGATGGCCGACCATCCCCTCTCGCTTTTCGAGATCAGCGGCCGGGCAATGTCGGCACAACTTGTCAGGCTTAACACGACAGCGTCGAACCTGGCCAATGCCGGGACGGTATCTGGTAGCGAGCAAAACGCATTCCGCTCGTTGAAGCCTATCTTTCGCACTGTGATGGGAGATGACGCCACGGCCACGGTGGCAATTGACAAGATCGTCTCTTCACCGGCTGCACCAACCAAGAGGCACGATCCGTCGCACCCACTTGCGGATTCGAATGGCGATGTGTGGGAAGCGGCCGTCGATAGCGCCGCTGAGATGGTCGAAATGCTCGAAACATCCCGACAGTACCAAAACAATGTTCAGGTTCTTCAAACTGCGAAGGGCCTGATGCTCGAAACACTGAGGTTAGGACAATGACAAATATTATCCCCGTGAACGGTTCGAATATCCCCGTCGTTGCAAAAGGCAGCGCGTCCAAACTTGATGAAAAGGCCTTTCTCAGGCTGAATTGACTACGCCAAGCCGGGTGCAAAGTCAATCAATAAGGTCAGTCCGCCCATAATCCTTGACCTGTCTGTCGTTGGGTGGTAAAGTTCCTCACAACCAGTTCGAATACCTTTTAAACCAGTCCGAGAGGCT
>JANNLW010000397.1:0-1301 GCA_031397145.1 Sphingomonadales bacterium
GGGTTGGATGCCCGCTTTGCGCCCTGATTTCGGCTGTTAAAGTCGACTTGTCGACCACTTGAAAACGGACGTTCGATTGCTGGTCTGCGATTTAGCCAATTTGGAAGTTCTGGACGTTGAGGCCAGCTGAAGTGTGCGCCGCCAAGGCGAGCTTCCCTGAAACGATGACTGGATGGCGGCGCCCAGAATCGAAACTGATGCACAGGCAGACGAAAACTGCCGGGCGAACCACTGCCTCCAAGTTGCCTTGTCAATTTTCGATGCCTGCTAGATAGAGCAGACTTCGGCGCCTAATTTTTAGCTTTACCATGGGGAAACCGTTGCCCACTCCGGATATCTTCCTCTCCTACAACCGCGAGGATCAAGCGGTGGCGAAGCGCTACGCCGATGCCTTTGCGGAAAGACAGGTCAACTGAATGGGCCTGCCAGTGCGCCAGATCGCCTATTTCGTGGCCGATATCGAGCAGGCGGCACGGGCCCATCACGCCGCATTTGGTTCGGGGCCCTATTTTCTCGGTCGACAGGTGCCACTAGCCTGGAGTGAGCACCGCGGCGTGCGCGTTACCCATGATCATTCAAGCGCCTATGGCCAATGGGGCGATGTGATGATCGAGTTCGTCCAGCAGCATGGCGATGATCCAAGCGCGTTTCACGACATCTATCCCGTCGGTTCCGGGCGTTACGGGCCGCACCATGTCGCCGTTTTTGTAGAGGCGCTCGATGCGGCAATCAGCCGGTTCGGGCAAGGCGGGATGGCGCTGGCGCAGCTCAGCGAGACGATCACCGGCACGCGGTATGCGTTCGTCGATGGCTCAAGCACCCTTGGCCACATGATCGAGCTTTACGAGCCCACCGAGCCATTGTTGCGCTTTTATGCAATGGTGGCGAAAGCGGCGGCTGGCTGGGATGGCAGCGATCCGCTGCGTGAACTTGGATAGGAGCAAGGAGATGGCCCGACCGGCGCAGCATGCCATCGCCACAATCCGCCCACGTTATGCAGCGGCAAAGGATAGCGCATGACGACCCAGCCCGACGTCTTCCTGTCCTGCAACCGCGAGGATCAGGCGGTGGTGGGGCTGGTGTTTTGAAGCGCCTTCTGGTTGTCTGGCATTCGCTGACCGGCGGAAGCGAGGCGATGGCACGCGCGGCCGCTGAAGGCGCAGGGGAGGAGGCGGATGTCATATTGAGACACGCTGCCAAAGCTGGACCGGACGACCTTCTCGACACCGATGGCTACGTCTTCGTTTGCCCCCGAGAATCTCGCCAGCATGGCCGGTGTCATGAAAGACTTCTTCGACCGA
>JANNLW010000456.1:0-10466 GCA_031397145.1 Sphingomonadales bacterium
AGGTAATTGTCGAACTTCCAGCTCCAGGTTCCATCTTCATTTCGACTTGCGCCGTGAATTGTCAGATGGTGGGCCTGCTCGTCGGTAAGATAGGTATTCTCAGCTTTCATCCGCTCAAGCGCGGTCTCGAGCGTCGGGTAACGGCGGGGAAGGCGGCCTGCCGCGTTGCGTTTGTCCTCTATCCATTGGCGAAATCGCTGGCGGATACCAATTTCGTCCCGTTTGGATTGAACCGCAGGAGACGGTCCCAAGCCTTCGATTGCAACAAGTTTGCGGACGTTTTCGGGATAAAGTCCACTATATCGGATCGAAATATTTCCGCCCATCGAATGTGAAACGATCGTTACCGGCGCGAGATCAAGCTGGTGAACCAATTGGGCAAGATCATAGACGAAGGACGACATTTCATAGTTGCCATCGGGAGACCATTGGCTGTCCCCATGCCCGCGCAAGTCGGGCGCGATGACGTGCCAATCCTTGCGCAACTCCTCTGCTGCCCAATCCCAGCTTCGGCAGTGATCGCGCCCGCCATGGATCAGCAGGAGCGGCGGAGCCTCTGGATTGCCCCAATCGACATAGTGAAGGCGAAGTCGCTGGGAGATGAAGCTGTTGGACGTCGGGCCGTATAAGGTCATGAGTTTGAAAATCCGGGATTGATGGCACACCCTTGCCGGAGCGGCTGACCGACCGCAAGCGTTGCCATCGCCTGCGCAGTGCAATTTTCACAAGGCAAAAAAATGCCCTTCCTCCGGGGGGATGGTGGAGGAAGGGCGGGAGTCGGGAGGGTATTGATGAAAGAAGCTTATTTGGCCTTTTCGTTACACTTTGCGAGCGCCGCTTCATCGAAGGATTGGCCTTCAGCAGTGAAGCTCACGACCTTGCCGATCTTCTTGGCGGCCTGAGCGCATACGATGGCGGGACGCCTGTTTGCCCTGGGAGCTACATAGCCTTCGCCTGAGCGCTTCCAGATGACATCGCTTGCGACCAGCGCTTCGCCGGACGCAGGAGCCGCAACGGGCACGACGCTATAGCCGACACTTCCCTGCGCAAAGGCGGGTGAGGTCGTTGCGAGGAAGAGCAAGGTCGAGGTTCCGACAGCGGCTGTAAATGCAAGAATTCGGTTCATGGGGGAGGTCCTTTCTATTCAGTTGCGAATCACTACCTAATTGTTTAGGTTGCGAGTTGCAACTAAAAACTTATATTTTTTTTGATAAGGTTGGTTTCATCCGTTTTTTGCTTTAGGTTGCGAACAAAGACCGGGTTGCCTGGCAGGAGAGAGATGATGGGCATGTTGAAGGAAAACCTCGCTGAAATAGCGGAATGCGGGCTTCCTGCTGCGTTGGACACGATGGGCGAGCGTTGGTCTTTTCTGATTCTTCGTGGTGCGTTCAACGGCCTGCATCACTTCGAAGAATATCAGTCCACCCTTGGCATCGCGCGAAATATCCTTGCGAATCGCCTCGGCCGACTTGTCCAGAATGGGATATTGGCTCGAACGCCTTTGCCCGATGACCGGCGCAAGATCGAATATCGTTTGACAGAAAAGGGTGCGGATTTGTTGCCCGCTATGTTGGCTCTTCGTCAATGGGGCGAGAAATGGGAGACCGGTTGCGTCTCAAATCCCGTACTGGTCGACGAGCGCGATGAGCAGCCAATCGCAAAGATTGCCATTCATGCCCATGATGGCCGTGAACTTGGCCTTCATGATCTGCGCTGGAAGCACGCCGAGGACATCAAGGACATCGGGGCCTCGCGATTGCGTGCCGTTGCCTAGCGATTAAGCGTCCGAATCGCCGCCCAAATTCTGGTTGCGCGGCGGAGCAGCGGCAGTGAGCCGCAGCGCTTCGGCTGATTGGCTCAGCGACCCCATCTCATCGATCACATCATCATCATCGACCCGAACGCGCTGCAGGTTCGTTACAATCGCATCCTGAAGTTCATCAGGAACGACAGTTTCTTCAGCAATTTCGCGCAGCGCCACAACTGGATTTTTATCGCGATCGCGATCGATTGTCAGCTCTGCACCACCCGAAATTTGACGGGCACGCTGGGCGGCAATCAGGACAAGGTCAAACCGGTTCGGAATCTTGTCAACGCAGTCTTCAACAGTCACGCGTGCCATGGGGCAGCCACCTTCTTGATCAGGATGTATGGAATCTGTGGCTCCCCTAATCAGCGGTCGCTGTAAAGTCAAAGAAAAGTGGCATGCAGCTTGCCACCGCCCCACTCATAAGGGCAAGAACCGGCGATGGCGCAGATTCCGCATTTTGGGCCGATCGAAACTGATGTCGATGGCCATGCTCTGAAAATCGCCGTTTCTGGTAAGGAACGGCTTGCACTCCTGATGGACCTGATCGCCGGCGCTCGAACCTCGTTGAGGATCTTCTTCTATATTTTTGGTGACGATGCGATTGCGGCCCAGATCAGGGCGGCGCTGATCGATGCTCGGACGCGCGGCGTCAAGATTTGGCTGCTGGTTGACGGATTTGGTAGCGCGGAGTGGCCGCAGGGCATCTTCAAGCCGCTGATGGACGCCGGGGTCATCTTTGCACGCTTCAATCCGCGCTGGGGCCGCGGCTATCTGTTGCGCAATCACCAGAAGATCGTGATCGCGGATGAAACGCGGGCGCTCATTGGCGGAAGCAATGTTCTTGCGCATTATTATACCGACGATCCCGGCGGGGCGAGCTGGCACGATCTGTCAGTGTGTATCGAAGGACCGGGCGTTGAACGTCTGTCGGTCTATTTCGATGGGCTGAGACGATGGATGCTCATGCCTCGGCCGAGTTTGCGCAGCCTGCTGCACCTTTTTTCCCGCCGCAGCGACAAATCTGGAACCTTGCGATGGCTGTTCAATGGTCCGTTCAGTCGCTTGAGTCCGCTGACGCGCAGTTTGAGACAGGATATTGCGTCGGCCAAACGCCTCGACATGATCCAGGCCTATTTCTCGCCGAACTGGGGCATGTTGAGGCGTCTGACCAACGTTGAGAAACGGGGCGGAGAAATGCGCCTGATCACCGCAAGCCGCTCCGACAATACCACGACGGTTTCTGCCGCACGCCACTGCTATCGACGGCTCCTGCGCAACCGAATCCAGATTTATGAGTATTTGCCGCAGATGCTGCATATGAAACTGATCGTGGCCGATGATGCCATCTATATCGGTTCGGCAAATTTCGACATGCGCAGCCTGTACATAAACGGTGAAATCATGGTCCGAATTGCGGATGCGGACCTGGCCGAAAAAATGCGGGCTTTTGTCTCGGCGCACATTGTCCATTGCGATGAAATTACCCGTGCGAAACACAAGGCGCGATCAACGTGGTTTGCGCGTGCTCGCTGGTTGTTCGCCTATTTTATCGTTTCCACCGTGGATTTTTCGGTAACGCGGTCGATCAGCCTGCGACGGCGCTAATCCTTCCACGCCCAAAACAGGCAACAGGGTGGAACGTTCCAATACTCCATGCCCTGGTCAATCCGCTCAAAGTGAGGAGCGATGAAATCGCGCACCTTGGCCCGAAACTGATAGACGAGGAATGCACCGCCGGGCCGCAATATGCGTGCCGTCGCCGAGGCGATTGCCGGGCCAACTCCCGAAGGAAGCGTTGAAAAAGGCAGGCCGGAAAGGACGTAGTCGGCATGATCGAACCCACTGTCTTTGACGATTTGTTCGACATCAGCAGCCGACCCCAGGATCGGGCGGAACCGGCTGTCCTTGATGGAAGCGGACAGGTATTCGATGAAATCCGGGTTTGTGTCGATGGCAACGTATGTTGCGTTGGGTGCCAGATGCTTCAATATATGAGAAGCGAAGGTTCCGACGCCCGGACCATATTCAACGAACAATCGCGTGTTTTCCCAATCGACCTTGCTCAACATATGAGTGATCAGCGTGTCGGAAGAGGGGATGATCGATCCCACCATCACCGGATGTTTGACAAAGCCTTTGAAAAACATTGCCCAAGGGCCGAGCCATCGGCGCACACGCTGTCGAGAAGCCAGTCCGGCGGATGGGGCTGTCATTGAAATCCTGCGACGGTTGATGGTCCTTCGCGTTCGCAAATGTTAGCTCGCTTAGCAAGCTGCAAATGGCTTCCGCTCGACGCAGATCGTCCCTAACGCGGTTCGGGTGAAGACGAATCAGACCAGCGTAGGACGCGATTTTGCGATCCTTTTCGCGGTGATGTTGATCACCGGCGCCGGAAATACGGCGCTTCAATCGGTGCTGCCCGCCATCGGGCGCTCGATCAATGTACCCGACAGCATCATCGCGACCGTCTTTTCGGTCTCGGCCCTTGTCTGGGTATTTGCGGCGCCTTATTGGGCGCGCCGTTCCGACAGAAAGGGACGACGCGCAATGGTAATCCTGGGAATTGCAGGGTTTACCTTTTCCATCGCGCTCGTCGGGCTCATCCTGTTGGCCGGATTGTTCGGCTGGATCAGCCCGATGGCCACCATGCTTTCCGTCATCGCTGCGCGCGTCATCTATGGGCTATTCGGATCCGCAGCCCCTCCAGCAGCACAGGCAATCGTTGCCCTGGGGACGAGCCGCGATCAGCGCGTAAAGGCACTCACCATGCTGGGATCAGCGTTTGGACTTGGGACAATCCTTGGCCCTGCAATTGCGCCGTACCTGGTCCTTCCAGTTGTCGGGTTGGCGGGCCCAGCAATGGTTTTTGCGGTGTTTGGACTGGTTACTGCGATTGCTGCGATGCGCTGGCTGCCTCCCGATCCGGTTGAAGAGGATTTGACAGACGCGCGTGGAGCCAATGTTTCTTATCCGTCGATTGGAGGGGCACCCACCGGGGCGAGTGTCACCCGGGCCACATCGGCTTTTGTCGACGCAGAACTTAAGCTTCGTGATCCGCGGATCTGGCCATGGATGCTTGCCGGACTGATCATGGGCCATGCACAGGCGATGACCGGTGCAGCCATGGGATTTCTGGTTATTGATCGATTGCACTTGGATGTCACGGAACTTGCGACCCAGCAGGCGATTGGTCTGGTCCTCATGTCGGGCGCTGGCACCGCGCTTTTTGTTCAATGGGGACTTATTCCGCTTTTCAACCTATCCCCACGGACAATGATGAGCGTCGGGCTTGGCCTTGCGGTTATCGGCTTTATCGCGACATCCAACGCAACCAGCCTTTATGGAATATCGACCGGCTATGCGCTGTCTTCCATGGGTTTCGGTTTCACCAGACCTGCCTTTACCGCCGGATCGTCGCTTGCCGTCGGGCGTCGACTCCAGGGCCTCGTTGCCGGCCATGTCACCGCAATCAACGGTGCCTCTTTCGTGCTGGGGCCGACAATTGGCGTTGGTCTCTATGAAATATGGCAACCCTTGCCGTTTCTGGTCGCGGCCGCCGTTACGCTGTTCATGATCCCCTACGCGCTTGTCCGCCTTAATCTTTCGGACCGCGAGGAGCCAGCATCCCTGGAGCGATGAAGCCCATTGTAGGCGTCGGCTTGAAAGCATCGATCTTCAACTGGGCATGAATCTTTTCATATTCTCGTTCCATGTCCGATGTGACGGATGCTCGTGTATCGAGCAACGCACTTTCGAAATGCGCCTTGGTGACCTTTTTCGACTTCAGTGATTCACGCAGCGCCGCCAGTCCCGCGCGACGCACGAGATCCTCAAGGTCCGCGCCGGTGAATTTTTCCGTGCGTTTGGCAAGAGCGCCTAGATTGACGTCCTTGGCGAGTGGCATCTTCTTGGTGTGAATACCGAGAATATGCTTTCGGCCGGCCTCGTCTGGCACGGTCACATAGATGAGTTCATCCAATCGGCCCGGCCGCATCAGGGCTGGATCGATCAATGTCGGCCGATTGGTTGCTCCGATGACGACCACCGACTGCATTTCCTCAATGCCGTCCATCTCAGCCAGCAGCATGTTGACGACACGCTCCGTAACCTGGGGCTCTCCCGCTCCGCCGCTTCCGCGCGCGGGGACGAGGCTATCCATCTCGTCAATGAAGATGATGCACGGGGCAACTTGGCGCGCGCGCGCAAAAAGGCGGGCGATCTGCTGTTCGCTTTCGCCATACCATTTGGAGAGAAGGTCACTCGACTTGATTGCGATGAAGTTTGCCTCTGCCTCACGGGCCACAGCCTTGGCGAGCAGCGTCTTGCCAGTGCCCGGGGGGCCGTAAAGCAGGAATCCCTTGGCAGGGCGAATACCCAGCCGCCGGAAGGCTTCCGGATCCTTGAGTGGAAGCTCAATGCCTTCCTTGAGCCTTCGTTGTGCTTCATCCAGGCCGCCGAGATCTTCCCACCGAACGTCCGGCATCTGCACCATGACTTCGCGCATCGCGGAAGGCTGAATGCGCTTCAACGCGGCCTGAAAATCCTCTCGCGTCACGGAAAGCATGTCCAGGACTTCGGGCGGGATCGCCGGATTTTCAAGGTCGAGCATCGGCATGATCCGGCGCACGGCTTCGATTGCGGCTTCGCGCGTCAGAGCAGCAAGGTCTGCACCCACGAAACCATAGGTTGTCCGGGCCAGTTCGACGAGGTCCACGCCTTCGCCCAAGGGCATTCCACGGGTGTGAATCGCAAGGATCTCTCTGCGTCCTCGCACATCGGGCACGCCTATGATGATCTCGCGATCGAAACGACCCGGACGACGCAAGGCCTCATCGATCGCTTCCGGGCGGTTCGTTGCGGCAATGACGATCAGGTTGGCGCGCGGTTCAAGACCATCCATCAAAGTCAGCAACTGCGCGACAAGGCGTTTTTCTGCCTCTCCTGTCACATTGCCACGTTTCGGCGCGATCGAATCGATTTCGTCAATGAAGATGATCGCCGGCGTGGCCTTGGCGGCATTTTCAAATACCTCGCGCAGCTTTTTCTCGCTCTCGCCATAGCCTGAACCAATGATTTCCGGGCCGTTGATCAGGAAGAATTCTGCTGCGCTTTCATTCGCCACGGCTCGTGCCAGCCGTGTCTTTCCGGTTCCAGGCGGTCCGTGAAGAAGGACTCCCTTGGGCGGGTCCACGCCAAGCCGCTGGAACAATTCCGGGTACCTCATCGGCAATTCCACCATCTCGCGCAATGCGTCGATAGTTTCTCCCATGCCGCCAATGTCATCATAGGTCACATCGACGCGGCGTGCGTCGGCAGGCTCTTCATATTCAGAACGCAATTCGACTTCCGTGTCGGCGTCAATATGAACGATGCCCTTGGGACTGACGGACACCACCGTCAGACGGATTTCCTGCAACGCATAGGCGGGCGCCGCGAGCATCTGGCGCAGCTGGGGCGGCATATCGCTCCGGTCAACCTGCTGTTGTCCTGCGGTCGCAACGACATCGCCGGCAGTCAGTGGACGACCGGCAAAGTTGCGCTTGAGCGCGGCTCCCGAGCCTTGCAGCCGAAGATTTTGCTGTGCCGGTGCAAAAACAACGCGTTGCGCCGGTTTGGATTCAACCTTGCGAATCTCGACAAACTCGCCGGTCGCAACATTGGCATTGATCCGCGAAAGGCCATCAAGGCGGATAACGGACAGTGCCTCGTCTTCCGGGTATGGCAGGATCGCCCGTGCAACGGTTATCCGTTTGCCAGCGATTTCGATAACATCGCCCTCAAGAACACCAAGCTTGCTCATGACGTCGCGCGGCAAGCGCGCCAAACCGTGTCCGCTTTCCTCTGGCCGGGAATTGGCGACCTGCAATTTGGTCGGGTTGTTTTCGCTGTCGGCCATTTCACAATCCTGCTTGCTTCGAAGCAAACAAGATAGGGCGCCGGGCGTTACAAAAAAAGGGGCCGGTTCCGAGGAACCGACCCTTGAAAGTTTGATAGGAGAGGATGCCTGAAAGGCCTGTTCTAGGTGCACCGCACCATAATATTGTGCAAGTGCGAAATGAAAAACCATAATTGCAAATATTGCATCTGACGGTTAAGAAGTACGTCGCTAAGGGAGAGCGTACGATATGCGTCGGTTGCCATCTTTGGCCGGAGTGGAGGCATTTGTCCACGTAGCACGTCTCGGCTCGGTCAAGGCTGCTGCCGAGGAACTGGCGCTGTCATCCCCGGCTTTGAGCCGTAGAATCCAATCCCTCGAGCGATTCATCGGACGCCCGCTGTTTGAACGGCGGCACCAGGCGATCGTCCCCAATGATGACGGCGACAAGCTGATGTTGCTTGTCGCGCCCATTCTTGACTCGCTGACCGACGCCATTGAAACGCTGACGAGTCCCAATCCGCTTTTGCGTTTGCGGCTCGGCGTGGCTCCACTTTATGCAGCGCAGCAATTATTTCCGCGTTTGTCGGAGCTTCGGGAATCGCATCCTGCGCTGCACATCGATGTCGACACTGCAGCGCATGGCGTTTCGCGGCTAGGCGATGGACTGGATGCTGCGATTGTTCTTGCAAGAGAAATAGATCCGGCGCTCTATGCTCGGCGGCTCGACCGCAACATGGCCTTTGCAATTGGCGCACGTCGGCTTTTACAAGGGCCGCACGCTCTCAAAGATCCAAAACAGCTGTCTGAAATGACGGTCATGATCCACCGGGACATGCCCGACACGTTCGAAGAATGGCGAAGGGCGGTCAATATGCCGGAACTCGAGCCAGCGGCGATCGACTATTTCGACTCGGGCCAGCTTATGCTTGAGGCTGCGGCGCAAGGACTGGGAATCGCCTTCATGCATCAAAGCCATTTGAATGATGCCCATGATGAACGGCTGGTCAAGATTTTCGACGTCGAGTTCGAAAGCTCGTACAGCTACTGGTTCGTCTGCCGACCTCGTGCGTTGCAACTGGAACCAGTCAGGGTATTCCATGACTGGCTCGTCAGTTTGGCTGATTAGTGGCCGGCAATCCTAGCTTACGGTTGCTTTGACGATCTTGCCCGGCGTGCGGGGCGGTTCGCCTTTTGGTAGCGCATCGACATGCTCCATGCCAGAGGCGACCTCGCCCCAGACGGTATATTGACCGTCGAGAAAGCGTGCATCGTCAAGGCAAATGAAGAACTGACTGTTCGCGCTGTCAGGATTTGAAGAGCGCGCCATCGAGCAAATGCCGCGCACATGGGGTTCGCGGCTGAATTCTGCGGCAATATTGGGCTTGGGCGATCCACCCATGCCGCTGCCGGTAGGATCGCCACCCTGCGCCATAAAGCCGTCAATCACGCGGTGAAAGACAACGCCGTCATAAAAACCGTCGCTCGCCAGTTCAGTTATCCGTTCCACATGGCCGGGCGCCAGATCGGATCGCAGATTGATGACAACGTCGCCGGTTTCAAGAGTGAAAGTGAGTGTATCGGCCATTTGGGTTATGCTCCTGAAAATATTTCGACGGCCAGTAAAAGCCTTGAGGCGGCGGCGCCACCTCTTTTTGCATATCACTTGATGATCTTTGCCAGGCCCTTGGAAAGCTGGAGAATACCATTGAGCCGAGCGCGCGGATCTCCCCAGGCGCGAGTGACCGAGAGGCGGCTGTCGGGGCGCAGTTTGGCGACCCCTCCCAAACGATCGACATAGGCAAGCAAACCGGGAAGGTCTGGGAAGTTGTCATTCCAGAAACTCACCAACGCACCGCGCGGACCAACATCGATCTTGGCAATATGCGCCTTTCGGGCATTCAGTTTCACGTTCATGACGATCAGGAGGTTTTCGGTCTCGCTCGGTAATTTCCCAAATCTGTCAATCAGTTCAGCAGCAAAGCTTTCAATTTCTCTCGCATCTTCCATCTCGTTGATCCGGCGATAAAGGCTCATCCGCAAATCGAGATCGGGGACGTAATCATCGGGAATAAGAATGGGCGCGTCGACAGTAATCTGCGGCGAAAGATCTCGTGTTCGCGCTTCCGCAATGCCGCCTGCCTTGGCATCGAGAATCGCCTCTTCAAGCATCGACTGATACAGTTCGAAGCCGACTTCCCGGATGTGGCCCGACTGTTCATCGCCGAGCAGATTGCCAGCGCCACGAATGTCGAGGTCGTGGCTCGCGAGCTGGAATCCGGCACCGAGGCTGTCGAGATCAGACAGGATTTTTAGTCGCTTTTCAGCCGTATCCGTCATGATTCGCTCGGGCGGAGTGGTCAGATAGGCATAGGCGCGGATCTTGGCGCGCCCAACGCGGCCGCGTAGCTGGTAGAGTTGGGCGAGGCCAAAGCGATCGGCGCGATGGATGATCATCGTGTTGGCGCTCGGGATGTCGAGACCGCTTTCGACGATTGTTGTCGAAATCAGCACGTCATATTTTCGGTCGTAAAAGGCGGACATGCGCTCTTCGACCTCGCTCGCGGCCATCTGGCCATGGGCAATGACATAGTTCAGTTCAGGAGCGCTTGCCCGAAAAAATTCTTCAATTTCAGGAATATCGGCAACACGAGGCGTAACGAAAAAGCTCTGTCCACCGCGATAATGCTCACGCAGGAGCGCTTCACGCAGGACCACAGGATCCCAGGGCATGATATAGGTCCTGACCGCGAGGCGATCGACCGGTGGGGTCTGGATCAC
>JANNLW010000462.1:0-7708 GCA_031397145.1 Sphingomonadales bacterium
GCGACAGCGCAGACATCAGATTGATGCGTGCGGCGTCAAGCTCACGCAGTTCGCGGTTTTGCTCTGCTTGTCGCTCAGTGTCCGAGCGAGCGCCTGCCATGCTCTTTCTAACTCGATCTAGCAAACCGACCTTTCCAACAGCCGGTCTGCGAACAAGCATCAATATGGTGTCGTTTATGTAGAGACGTTTTTCGCGCAATCGTTGCTGCCATTGTGCGTCAAGATCTCTTGCGAACCCTTCGGGTTGAATCCCTGCCAATTCAGCCGTCACGCGCCGCCTGATAACGTGGCTATAGAGCATCAGGTTTGCACTGGCGATGCCGCGCATCACAACATCGCGAACGGCGGCGAGATGATTGAGAGTGTCGCTATCTTCGGTTTCAAAGGCGATCCCGTCCAATTGGATCATTTGGATCAAAGAGCCCTGGCGCGTTGCAATCGTATTGTCGTTTATGTGCCCCGCATAGGGAAGGCGATCGCCAGCTCGCGGGTCGAGTGTTGCCAGTTTTTGCCCTGCTCTAGCCATCGATCAAGGCCTGTAGCTGTTGCAATGCCACAGCCCATGCGTTCGAGTGCGCCCACAACGGCTGACTTTGGTGATCCAAAGATCGAAAATTCTTGGTTCACGCAGCGAAGCCATGTATCCGATACCGTGAATTATGCCAGCTGCCGGAATTGCCCAGAACGATCGGCTGATCAAAAAGACTTCCGTCGTGACCACGAGATTGATGATAAAATAGCTATATGTGACACCAGCAAACATCTGGGGCTGGGTGAGAGCGCGAAAGACTGGCGTGCGGTTCAGTGTGTTCATGGGTCAGCCTCCAAGGGCTGCGGTGCGGATCCCCGAAACGATGGCTGTCGCCCCGAACAATACGAAGCAACCGACAATCACTGTCGCCCCAAAACGCCAATTCATTCGGCCCGTGAGCATCATAAGGCCAACGACGGCAACGGCAATGACGGCAGCCGTAGTGGCGACATTGCCCAGCAGTGTTCCCTGCATCCATCCAAGGGCCGCAATTATGGGGCCTGATCCCTGAGGATCGGTGGCGACGACTTGCGCGCTTAAAGCCTGCGGCATGATCGAGACCAATCCAGCAAACCCTATACGACGCATTGTCCTGAGTGGCGTAAGTATCATTGCATGTCTTCCTTAGTTGGGGCCTGTGCCGAGGGCGTCCATGGCTAACCGGCTCATGATCTGCCGAACATAATTCTGCGTTTCGCGGAAGGGCGGGATTCCGCCATAGCGTTGGACTGCACCAGGCCCGGCATTATACGCAGCAAGGGCCAACGGAACATTGTTGCCAAAACGATCAAGTTGCGAACGCAGATAAGCAGCGCCGCCAGCGATGTTCTGGCCAAGGTCAGTTGGATCAACGATGCCCAATCCACGAGCAGTACTCGGCATGAGCTGCATTATGCCAATTGCCCCTACCGGCGAACGAGCATTGTTGTTGTAGCGGGATTCCTGCCACGCAACCGCATTGACCAACGCGCTGCTTATTCCAAAACGCTCAGCGGCGCTCTCGAGATGTTGTTTGATCGTGACCGCAGACGCTGAGCGACCAGCGCTGACAATTTCGGGTGCAGAGGCGCGGGAAAGACTTTCCGGTTGCCATTGCGATCGTGTGATCTCCACGACATTGCCGTCATGGCCGATCTCATACACCTCCGCATGGGCAGCAGTGGATGCAAAAACGCCCAGATATATAGCGAGTACAGAGGTTTTGACGCCGGTAAACATGTACTCAGGCATCTAGGTAGCACTGCTTGACAATTAGTTACCGATTTGAGCTCGTCATGCACTGGCTTTCGCATGATCTTAACCATTTAGGGAAAGGGTTTGTTGAAACTGTCCACCCATGAATTGGCCCAAAGCCGATGCGCCCTTGTTCTTTCCGGGCCACGAAGGGGGATAGTGCATGACCGATGCGTTATATTTTTCAGACCGTGACGTATCGCCAGAAGATGTTCCGCAAAATCCTGCTTTGTCCGATGTCGAGGCCAACTCGCAATCACCGATTGCCTATGTAGTACCGGCAATTGGATTGCTTGCGGCATCATGCGGAGGGGGAGGGGCTGCATCGCCGACGAGTCCTGCTCCACAATCCGCGCAGGCTCTAAAGCCGAAAACAGATGCAGAGGCTGCCCGCTTCATCCTTCAGGCCAGTTTATCTGTCTCGGAAGCTGAAATATCGAACATCAAGTCCATTGGGTTTGAACCCTGGCTGACGGCGCAGATGGATGCGCCAGTCACGCAAACTGGCGTGGCCTGGCTATCCTCGCGAGGGTACGATCAAGTCACGGCAGAAAACTATTTCGACAATGAGTATCCCGGCGATTACATGGCCTGGAACCAGCTGATGAACGCCGCGAATGGTGTGCGCAAGCGCGTTGCCCTCGCACTGTCCGAATTCTTCGTCGTATCACTGACCGGTTTGGACTTTAGCTGGCGCAGCCAGGCAATCGCGTTCTACTGGGACCAGCTCAACAGCAATGCTTTTGGTAACTACCGAAAATTATTGGAAGACATTACCCTCAATCCAGCGATGGGCTTCTTCCTGAGTACGCGAGGAAATCGTAAGGAAGACACGCGCACAGGGCGGCAGCCAGACGAGAATTACGCTCGCGAAGTCATGCAACTACTCACGATCGGGCTCTACCAACTCAACAACGACGGCACCAACAAGCTCGATGCTAACGGCAAACCCACAGAAACCTACAACAACAGCGACGTATCCAATTTGGCGCGGGTTTTTACTGGATATGATTGGGATTTTACCGGCAATATCAAAACGCCATCGACCAATGATCCGAACCGAATGATCAATAGCGTCAATTACACTCTGACTCCGATGACGCTCGACAACACAAAGTGGGAATATCCCAAAGGATCGAGCCAGCATTCGACGCTTGAGGCGACATTCCTGGGGACGACGATCCCGGCGAACACGGCTGGCGCGGCCGCGCTCAAAACCGCTCTTGATGCGCTGTTCAACCACAGCAATGTTGGACCATTCTTCGCCAGGCAGATGATTCAACGACTCGTAACCAGCAACCCGAGCCCTGCCTATGTTGACCGCGTCGCAAAGAAATTCAACGACAACGGTTCGGGCACACGCGGCGATTTGCGCGCCGTATTCAAGGCTATCCTTATGGATGACGAGGCATTGAATGCTTCCGGCCTGACCAGCGCGACATTTGGACGGGTCAGGGAGCCCATGATTCGGCTAGCCCAATGGGGTCGAACATTTGGTGCAACCTCAACCAGCGGAAACTGGAAGATCGGCAATCTTTTGGATCAGGCAAGCCAGATCGGGCAGAGTCCTTTCCGATCGCCGTCGGTGTTCAATTTCTTTCGCCCGGGCTATGTTCCTGCGAACACGGCTATTGCTACCAACTCGCTCGTCGCGCCAGAGTTTCAACTGGTCAACGAAACCAGCACTCCGGGATATGTCAATTTCATGGGTTATGCCATCAGCAGCAATGACGGCATCTATAGCGACGTAAAGGCACAGTATACGAGCGAGATCGCAATCGCGCACGATGCGGCCGCACTTTTGGATCGGCTGTGCCTGTTGCTGGCTGCCAACCAGATTTCCGACGCGACAAAGGCGACCATCCGCACAGCGGTCGACGCCATCGCTGTGACGCAAACCAGCACAAATGCCGAAAAACTGAGACGGATTCACACCGTCATTTTGTTGGTGATGGCTTCACCAGATTATCTGGTTCAAAAGTAAGAGGGGCGACCGACATGCACATCGGAACGATGAATGATATCTCTCGCCGCGCCTTTCTGCGACGGAGTAGCCAGCTGGCGGTCGCGGGAACTGCATCCTCCTGGGCGATGGGTTTGGCCGGCATTGGTGAGGCGGCCGCGTTCAGCGCAGGCACCGATTTCACGGCGGCGCGATCGCCGTCGACCAGGTCGCGGAGCGACCGGTGACGCTGCTGCTGTCGGGTCCCGCCGCGGGCGTCGGGGCGCTGGACTTCTATAGTCGGGCGATCGGCTCCGCCGACCTGATTTCGATGGAAATCGGCGGCACCAGTTGCGATGTATTGCTGATGAGCGAGGGCAAGATCGCCTATACCGACACGCTTGGCATCGGCGGCTACGACGTGATCACCCGTTCGGTCGACGTGCACAGCATCGGCGCGGGCGGCGGCACGATCGCCAGCGTGGTGGAAGGGATGCTCAACATCGGGCCGCAAGGGGCGGGTGCGGTGCCCGGACCCGCCTGCTACGGCCGCGGCGGTATCCGGGCCACCGTTACCGACGCCCAGGTGGTGCTCGGCCGCTTGCGCACTTCGGCGGGGGCGGACGCGGTGCTGCAAATCGACGTGGCGCTAGCCATCGAAGCCATACAGCGCGAGGTTGCCGATCCCCTGGGCGTGACGTGCGAGGCGGCGGCCGCGGGCGTGGTGCGCCTGATGGAACAAAAGCTGCTGCACGCCGTGCATCGGCTGAGCGTCGAGCGCGGCCACGATCCGCGGCAATTCACGCTGGTCGCCGCCGGTGGCGCGGGCCCCGTGCATGGCGCGGAAGTGGGGCGCAAGTTGGGGTGCCGGCGCGTCTACGTACCGCGCCTTGCGGGCGCCTTTTGCGCGCTTGGCATGTTGCATGCGGACGTCCGGCACGACTACGTGCGCATGCAGCTCGGCGACCTCGACGCCATCGACCCCACGCGCGTCGAGCGGCTCTTCGCGGCGCTGGAGGCCGAAGCACGGCACACGCTGCAGCAGGAAGGATTCGCGGCGCCCGACATCGAACTCGCGCGCCTGGTCGACCTCCGTTACGTGTCGCAGCAATGGGATATCACGGTGCCGCTGGCCGGGGCGCCATGGAACCCGGCGCGCATTCGTGCCGATTTCGAAACGGAACACCTGCGCCAGTACGGGCACATCCAGCCCGCTGGCGCGATCGAGTTGACCCGGCAGCGCGTCACCGGTACCGGGCGCCTGCCCGCGCTGGAGGCAGAAGCGCAGGACGCGACCGAGTCCACACTGGAGCCCGCGCAGCGCCGGCGCGTCTGGCTGGACCCGGAGTCGGGATGGGTCGACACGCCAGTGTACGAGGGCTGGAAGCTTCGCCGCGGCCAGTCGCTCCAAGGTCCTGCAGTCATCGACGAGCACACGACCACGGTGCTCGTCGGCCAGGGCGACCGGCTGCGCGTCGATGCAGCCGGCAATTTCGTGATTGACCTGCTGCATCGCGCCGGCCACGAACGCAGAGTGTGACGATGCCCGACCTCGATCCCATCCAGCTGGCCCTGGTCCAGGCCCGGCTCGACCACATCGCCCGCCAGATGGGATGGGTGATGGTACGAACCTCGCGCAGCCCGATCTTCAACCAGTCGCACGATTTCTCCTGCTTCATCACCGATGCCGGCGGCACGCTGGTGAGCCAGGCCGACGGCATTCCGATCCACACGGGCGGGGGCGGCTTCGCGGTCCGTGCATTGTTGAAGACTTTCGCGGACAGCATCGCGGAGGGCGACGCGTTCCTGCTCAGCGATCCCTACGCCGCCGGCGGCAATCACCTGCCCGACTGGGTGATCGCGCGGCCGGTCTTTGCCCGGGACAAGCTCGTCGCGTTCGCTTGCAACCGCGCCCATCAGTCGGATATCGGCGGCGGCGCCGCGGGCACGTACAACCCGCAGGCGACCGAGATCTTTCACGAGGGCATCCGCCTGCCGCCGCTCAGGCTGATCGAGCGCGGCGCCACACGCGAGGACTTGTGGCAACTGCTGCTGCTCAACAGCCGCTGCCCCGAGCTCATCGACGGCGATTTGCGTGCGATGCTGGGCGCCACCCGGATCGGTGCCGAACAGGTGGCGGAATTGGCGATGGACCTCGGCGAAGTCGGGGTGTTCGTCTATTTCGAGGGCATCCTGGCGCACGCGGACCGCTGCCTGCGCGCGGCGTTGAACGAATTGCCGGACGGGGTGTACCGCGCCGGCGAGCAGTTCGACAATGACTGCTTCGACGATATGGTGATCCCGCTTTGTCTGACCCTGACCAAGACGGCCGGAGCGATGACCGTGGACTTCACCGGCACGGCGCCGCAGATCCGCGGGTTCAAGAATTCGTCGCTCGCCAATACCTACTCGGCGGTCTACGCCGGAATCGCCTCGTTCTTCGACGCCGATCTGCCGCGCAACGAGGGCACCTTCCGCTCCGTCCAGGTGATCGCGCCGGAAGGCACGGTCGTCAACGCCAGGGCGCCCGCGCCGGTCACCATGTGCACTGTGTTCCCCGCGCAGGAAATCATGCACATGATCTGGCAGGCGCTGGGCCAGGCCGCACCCGCGCGAGCCGCGGCGGGATGGGGCAAGAACGCGTTTCCGGTCACCTCGGGCCGGGATGGGGGCGGCGCGACCTGGGTCATGTACAACTGGGGCGGCAACGCCGGCGCCGGCGCGGTTGCGGGCCGCGACGGTTTCAACCAGATGGGGCCGATGGTGACGCTGGGCGGATTGGTGCTCCCCAACGCGGAAACCTACGAGCAACTGTATCCGATCAATGTACTGCGGCAGGAAATGCGAGCCGATGGCGGCGGCCCCGGGCAGTGGCGCGGCGGCACCGGCGTTCTCTACGAAGTGGAAATCGCGAGCGCCGCGGAATACTCGTTCCGCGCCGAAGGCCTGGGCCGGCCAACCGGGATCGGCGTCGCAGGTGCTGGCGATGGCGCCGGCTCGGCGGTCGCGTTCACCCGGCAGGATGGTACGGTCAGCACGCCGCCGTCTTTTGCATTGCTGCGGGAGGGTCCGGGCACGCTGCGCATCCGTTCCGCCGGCGGCGGGGGTTTTGGCGATCCGCTCGCGCGGCCGGTTGCCGCCGTCGTCCGCGATGTACGCGACGAGGTCGTGACGGTCGCCGCCGCCGCGGCTGCCTATGGCGTCGTGATGGCGCCGGAGGGCACCACGGCTGACGCAGCGGCGACCGCCGCGCTGCGCCGGACGCTGCGCCCACCGAGCGAGCGGGTCACGCCGGTCACGCAGGATGCGGCCGCATGAAGCGCGCGGCCGCCACCCGCCTCGAGGACGTCGGCTGGCGGCTGATCCTTCCGGGTTTGTTCCTGGGCATCTGGTACGTCGCGACGGACGTGCTCAACCTGACGCATCCGGTGATGCTGCCCTCGCCCACGGGTGTGGTGCGCGCCTTCATTCGCCTCGCAACCAGCGGCGAACTGCTGACCAACATCGGGGCCAGCCTACTACGCATCTTCTACGCCAACTGCGCGGCACTCGCGCTGGGCGTGCCGCTTGGCCTCGCCATGGGGCTATACAAGCCGGTCGAGCGGCTGTGCGATGGCTTGCTCAGCCTCTTCCGCCCGATTCCGCCGCTGGCCTGGGTGCCGCTATCGATCCTGTGGCTGGGTATCGGCACGCTGTCCGTCGTCTTCATCACGTTCCTGGCCGCGTTTTTCGCGGTGCTGATCAACACCATCGCCGGGGCGCAAGCGGTCGACAAGCAACTGGTACGCGCCGCGCAGTCGCTGGGCGCCGGCCGGCGGCGGCTGATGGTGGGCGTGATACTGCCCAGCGTGGCGCCGGCGATCTTCACGGGCTTCCGCGTGGCGATCGGCGTGTCGTGGATGAGCATCGTTGCCGCCGAACTGATCGCCGCCCCGAGCGGGCTTGGCTACATGATCATGTACTACCGCGAAGTGCTGCGCACGGACGCGATCATCGTCGGC
>JANNLW010000479.1:0-2375 GCA_031397145.1 Sphingomonadales bacterium
CGTCTCGGGAACAAGGGCACGAATAAGTGGCGCGACGGTCGCAGAGCCGAGAATCATTGTTTCCTCGCGCCCGCGTAAGTTGAGGATACGGTCGGTGAAGACATGGCCACGTTCCGGATCAGCGCCGATCTGCGCTTCGTCGATCGCGACAAAGGCAACGTCACGTTCGACCGGCATCGATTCCACTGTACAGATCAGCCAGTTCGCCTGCGGCGGGAGGATCTTTTCCTCGCCCGTGATCAGGCCAACCGACGCATCGCCCTTGATTGCGCGCACCCGATCGTAAACCTCACGTGCGAGTAGTCGCAGCGGAAAGCCCATCATCCCGCTCGAATGTGCGCACAGCCGTTCGATTGCCAAATGGGTCTTTCCGGTATTGGTTGGTCCAAGTACGGCGGTGATAGCTGCGCGAGACATGAATCGCACATCGGTGTATCCAGTGATTCCTTCAAGTGTTCGATTGCATGACGATTGAATCGCACGCTCCGGCGCAAAAACGCGCTGTCGACGCGGATGTTAGCTTGACGTTAACCATGGTTCTCCAGAGACATGCGGGATACATCGGTCAACACTGCCGATTGGGCATGTAACGGGGTAAAGGGGGCGAGAGCCTTTGTTCCAGCGTAGCGAACTTGGTTTCGGACAGGCAGGGCTCACGCTCACGCTCAATAGCGCGCACGCTTTGCCGAACCATCGTGACGGGTGGCAGGGTCAACTTGACCGGATTTTGGAGCATGTTTCGTCGCTGGACCTCGTTCCTGATCTCGGCGCCAATGTTGGATCAATCTCCTGGTTTCGTGGGCTTTTGACCTGCACTGTTCTTTGCATTTTACCGATATCACTTTTTCCCGCGCAGCGACCGTTGTTGATGAACGTACCGTCTCCCGCCGACGGCGATGCCTGGGAGGAAGCAAGGGCCCAGTCAATCACGCCTTTGGCTTGGGGCAGCGATACCGGTAAGCGGATGGCCGCCACAGATGCAGTTGTCGCCCTTGCGAACGTGCCGGAACGTCCAAACCTCGATCTGACCGCCTCGCTTGGCCAGGGTGACGGGTTTGCGCGGGTATTGGAACGAGCTGGCGTTGGCGACGGAGAAGCACGTCGCGCGGCGGAACTGGTCGGACGCACGACCGATCTCGGCTCAATCAAGCCCGGGACGCAGATCAAATTGACTCTCGGGCGCCGCACAACCCGCAACATGCCAAGACCACTCGACTTCCTTGCATTCCGCGCCCGGCTCGATCTTGGTTTGGTGCTAAAACGCGAAGGTGCGGGTCTGGTCGTCCAACGCATGCCGATTGCCGTTAATAGGACGCCGTTGCGCATCCAGGGCCGGGTTGGTGACAGTCTGTATCGTTCAGCGCGGGCAGCCGGTGTTCCGGCAAAGGCCGTCGAATCATATATCCGCGTGATCGCATCCAAGTTGTCGCTGGGAGGCGATGTGAGTCCGGATGCGCATTTTGATCTGATCGTTGAACACGCGCATGCTGCGACCGGTGAAACCGAAGTCGGTAGCCTTCTCTATGCGGGCCTTTACCGCGGATCACGCAAAACGCAGTTGTTACAATGGAATATTGGAGACCGCACCGAATGGTATGAAGCGTCGGGCGTCGGGCAGAGCCGCGCCGCTGGATTTGCGCAACCTGTGACGTATGCGCGGATCAGCTCCGGCTTTGGCATGCGTTTTCACCCGCTTCTTGGCTATACCCGTCTTCATCGTGGGGTAGACTATGCCGCGCCCTATGGTGCACCAATTCGCGCCGTGAGCGATGGCTTTGTGGCATTTGCCGGCAGGGCTGGTGGGCATGGCAACCAGGTTCGCATTTCCCACAGCGCCGTCCTTGGTACGAGCTATTCGCACATGAGCCGTATCGTTGCTAGTCCGGGCTCGAGGGTTCTCCAGGGGCAAGTCATCGGCTACGTTGGCTCAACTGGGCTTTCGACGGGGCCGCATCTTCATTTCGAAGTCTACAAGTCTGGACAGGTCGTCAATCCGCTTACGGTCAGTTTCTCGTCGACATCGCTTCTAAGTGGAAATGAGCTTGCCAAGTTTCGCTCAAAACTCTCCGCGCTGCTTGACCTGCCAGTGACAGGTGGAGATCCAATCTCCAATTTTTCAACTCTGTCTCGATAACGATATAGGAATCTGGGGCTGGACGTAGCACTTCAATTCGCGCAAATGGCCATCCGCACATGCCGGCTTAGCTCAGATGGTAGAGCACCTGATTTGTAATCAGGGGGTCGCGGGTTCGATTCCTGCAGCCGGCACCATCGCCTTGTAAGGCTTTGACAACGCTGATAACCTTAGGAAAACAGCCACTTTGACACAGATGACTGCTACATTTGTGACAGGAAAATATCATGTGCACTTACCT
>JANNLW010000486.1:0-8192 GCA_031397145.1 Sphingomonadales bacterium
GGCCCAGCGTGCCTTGCTTCATGTCAAACACCCGGGCGAAGAAATCGGGGATCCAGAACAACAGGAAGAACCATACCAGGTCGCTCAGGAATTTGGCTCCAACCACGGCCCATGTGCGCCGATCGGAGAAGAGCGCGCGAAAATCGACCCGCGCCTTTTCCACAGGTTCAGCCTTCGGTTGATCAACCGGAACGAGCGAGCGCGTGCACATCACCCAGAAAACCAGCCAGACAAAGCCAAGGCTTCCTGTCACGATGAATGCCGCCTTCCAGCCAAAGGCAAGGGCAAAGGGAGGGATCAGAAGCGGTGTGATGATCGCGCCAATATTCGGAGCCGTATTGCCAAGTCCAAGCGCAAAGGAGCGCTCTCGAAGCGGCAAATAGACGGCTGCGGATTTCACGGCGGCAGGTGTCCCGACCGTTTCTGCTGCAGCCAGAGCAACGCGTGCGGCAACGAACTGAGAAACTGTTGCGGCGAAAGCATGCGCAATGCCGGCCAAGCTCCAAAGTCCCACACCCCAGGCGAGCGATCGGCGCACACCAAAACGATCCACAACCCAGCCGACGAACAGGAAGGAAAAGGCTGCGGTGATCTGGAATGCAGTACCGAGAGTGGCATAGTCCTGATCGGACCAGCCAAACTCCGCCTCAAGTGTCGGCTTGAGCAGAGCCAGCACTTGCCGGTCCACATAATTCAAGGCGATCGCGAAAAACAGAAGGGCGATCAATAGACGCCGCGCACGTGTTTCCTTGCCTGTCCCAATGTCCGACACAACAATCTCCTATCGTTTCTATTTCAAACGACAATAGACAGCGCTGTCAGAAAACCCAAGGCTTGAATTTTGGCCGGCATGATCATGTGCGAGTGGATGTCGCCACTCACACATGATCCGGCTGATTAGTCGCCTACGGGCGCAAAATTGGCATGGACCAGCTTCCACTCGCCACCGACTTTTGCATAGACACGTGTCGATTTTGCGGCGTTGGCGTTGGTCTTTCCCGCCGCATCTTTCCGGATTCCCACGAAATTATATGTGAGAATGGCGGTATCGCCATAAACTTGGACCCTGGCATTCTGCATGTCCGAAAATATCGCCCGGTCATTGCCCGTGGCATCCGCCATCTGTGTCGACATTGCCTTTCCTTCAAGGCGGGTGGGGTAATCGGCATTGAATTCCGTATAGTCATCCGCGAGCGACACATTTTGCTCTGCACCCGATTTACCAGCGATTTCTGCCGCCCATTGCGCGCGCGCCATGGCCATGACACCGGCTGCAACCTGGGGATTATCCGCTGCCGCTACTGGGAGCGCCGGAACAACCAAAAGTGCTGCAGCCGCAAAAAGGCTGCTGCCACGAACAATCGTCAAAAGTTTCATCGTTTCTCTCCTGCATTGCTGACTGTTACGCACGTAAACAAAATACTACGCAAGACATCGGAAGCTGAGCAGCATGATAACGCGGGAATGTCGCTTCGCCGCCGTTGATGAACCGAGGCTGGAGACTCCTGGCCGTAGAGTCAATCGATTTGGAGGCAACAACTTCGAGCTTCACCAATTTTGACATCAATACCACTCCGGCACTTTTAATGCAGGTGGCAGTTTTGCAGCTATTGCGACCGTTCTGCTGATCGGCTGGCGGATTGTTTCAATACCTCGCTAGCCATTTCATTCCAGCGGGGTGTGGGGCAGGATCGATAGGATTCTGTGCCGATAGTTGGTGCCAATGGCATGGCTGTCTCCGCTCTAACCGCAGGACATATCGTGGGCCTGCACCAACTGCCCTGAGGCTCCTGTCCCAAAGACATAGCGGTCCGGGCGCACGAGAACCGCGTCCGTGTCATAAGTGTCGAGCCACTTGTTCAGTTCGGAGAGAAATGGCGCAAGCTCGGGGTTCGTCAATTCGACTATTCTCAATGATGGTTGGTGGACTAACTTGGCGCTCGTTGGCCCGGGTTCGCGCGTAATCAACCAGGCCCCGGTTCCAAGCACATCGTCGAGTTTCAAAGACGGATTCGTCGTTGAACGGGGTTGCGGAAAATAGCTGCCTGCGCCTGGAGATCCAGCAAGAACGCATCCGACGCTTATGGGTGGATAGCTTATGGCGCCGTCAGGCGCCTCCCCTGCAGCCCGCGCAGCGAGCATATGCCGGTCGCGCTCGGCAGCCGCTTGCGGGTCAGTGATGCAGACCGTTCGGCCCATCATGATGGCCATACTGATTATGCCCCGAACATTGGGCTCACGCTCGGGCTGGTAGCTTTCGAGCAAGTGATCGGATGAATCGCCGCATGCGACTGCAGCCAGTTTCCATGCGAGATTGGCCGCGTCGCGCATACCGGAGCAAAGCCCCTGGCCCGCGAATGGCGGCATCTGATGCGCCGCGTCGCCGGCCAGTAGTACGCGGCCCTTGCGCCAAGCAGCAGCAACTTTCGCGTTGAATCGATAGACAGTCTTGCGCTCAAATGTGACGGCACCTTCAACATCCCAAGGTTTCATCAATCGCGCGACAAAGGCATCTTCCAACACTTGCTCGGGAGCTTCTCCCGGCTTGATCATGAATTCCCAACGATGGCGGCCCTCACCCATCAATACACAGGTGGTCGGGCGTTCGGGGTCGCAGATCTGGAGATTGACCTCGGGAAGCCGCGAATAGTCCTGAACGATCGTGTCAATGACCAACCATGGCTCATCAAACTTCAGATCATCAAATACGATGCCTGATATTTCGCGGACCGGACTCCGTGCGCCGTCCGCGCCGACGAGATATTTCGCGCGCAAAGATGACTGGCCGCCGGGCGTATCAAACGTCGCATTGATGCCTTCCTTATCCTCGTCAAAACCGACGAACATCCATTGGCTACGAAGCTCGATCCGTTCCGCACGCGCCAACTTGTTTCGCAAGGCGCGCTCGACCGAGGGTTGGTGGATCATGTTTGCGCCTGGCCATCCGCCTTGCCCGATCCGGTCGGAACCATCGAACCGCAACAGGATTTCTCCGCTGGCCGTGAGGAAGTCATAGCGGCTCGTGTGGCGGCTTGTGGCCATGATTGCGTCAGCCAGTCCGAGTTGCTGGAAAATGCGCATGACCTCATGGTCGACATGTGCTGCACGAGGAAGAGGATAGATGTCCGCTTCCCTTTCGGTAATGATGACCGAAACGCCCTGCTGTGCCAGCAGAAGGCCAAGAGTAACGCCCGTTGGCCCGCCGCCAACGATGAGCACATCGCAATCAAACGCATTTTTCATCGCAACGTCTCCCACAACGAATAAGTCTGTCCCGTCATTGCCCCGCCCTTGGCTGGTAACGCACCCATTCCAGTACATCGCGCACATCCCCGTTCCGGCTGGCAGCTGGCGGAGTCTCGAGGTGTAACCGCTTGCCATCATCAAGCAGGATTTTTCGCATCAACGTTGTTCCCAACCATTCAGGGATATTGGCGAAATCGACTTCATGAAAGGCGGTCTTGCCGTCTGTTCGCCAGCGGCCCGAATAGCTATAGACCTGGCGTTCTGCCGGTCGATCGATCGACGTCCGCTCGAGGTGCGCCGACATCAAGCCATTCTCGAGATAAATTAGCCGCCCGCGCGCGGCAGGACCGAAGTCGAGGAAAGGACCATCGCCCCTGATCCGCCCCCATCGCGCGAGCGACCAGACCCCAATAACAGATTGGCTGTTTCCCATCGCTCAAGCTTCCGCCGCCATTACGCCTTCAATCACACCGAGCTTTTCGATTTCGCAGCGCACTACATCGCCTGCCTTGAGGAACTGGCGCGGGTCCATCGCAGCGCCGATCCCTCCGGGGGTGCCGGTGAAGATCAGATCTCCCGGTTCCAGTGTTATGCCGGTGCTCAGATGCGCAATCTGATCCCAGATGTTGAAGACGAGATGGCGGGTGTTGGAGTTCTGTCGCACGTCGCCATTGACCGAGCAGCTCAAATTGAGCGCATGCGGATCACCCGCCTCGTCTGCTGTCGTGATCCACGGACCGATCGGAGCGTGTGTGTCGAAGGATTTACCAAGTGACCATTGCGGGGTCGCATGCTGCCACATCCGTTCGGTCACATCGTTACCAACACAATAGCCGAAGACATGTTCATGGGCGTGGTCTGCCGGGATATGCTTGCCACCCTTTCCGATCACGGCGACCAGTTCGACCTCATAGTCTGTCGTGAAGGTGCCCTTCGCAATCAGGATCGGATCATGCGGACCATTGATCGATGTCTGGGCCTTGGTGAACCAGACTTGCCGTTCGGGCGTTTCCATCTTCGATTCCGCGATATGATCCGCATAGTTGAGTCCGATGGCCCAGATTTTTGCGGGTTTGAGCACGGGCGCGCAGAGCTTGATTTCATTGAGCGGTTTGCCACCGCCCCGTGCCGCCGCCGCTTCAACTCTGGGTTTTAGTCTGTCCCAGTTCGCAATCAGGTCAATCATGTTGCCATCGAAACCAGTGTCGATAATCGTATCGCCGACGATGATTCCGGTGCGGAGTCCGTCATCCTGATAGGTTGCCAGTTTCATGGAGTGATTTCCTTTCGATTTCGGCGGAACAGCTGCTTGATGCGCACCGCCATGGCCATAATGAAGCCGATGACAGCAGGACTTGGTGCGAGTTTGCCCGCAAACATGGGATGCGGAGTGCCCCATTGCACCGAGAGCAAGTCCCTTACCGTTGCCTTGTTTGAGCCGTCTGCAGCCGTGAACAGGTCGCCATCGGTCCAATGCTCAAGTTCATGGCCCCAGGGATCCTTCCAATAGTCGAAAATCTGGCTGCCGAGGATATGGCGGCCTACCCCCCACGCCTGTGTTCGTTTGCTGGCTTTGAGATGGGCGTGACCGAGCATCAGATCATCCATATTGGCGACCTCGAATGCCGCATGGTTGAAACCGGGGCCAGACGGCAACTGGGCGAGAAAAAGGGTGTGATGGTCGGTCGGCGTCTCGCCGCGATCGCAGCGCATGAACGCTCCCATGGCTATTCCGGGCGCGGCTTCAATCTCGTCAGAGGTGATGAAGCCGAAGCGCTCCTTGTACCAGCTTTCCGACTTACGAAAGTCCGACACACTGAGCACACAATGCCCCAGCCGAACGACGTGAGAAGGCCCGGGTTCAAGCCTTATTGTTTGGCCCTGACGGGGGCGAGCCACGGCGTTGTTGTGCCTGGCGTCGGCAGGAGGAAGAGATTCTTCGCGCCTGGTTTGCCCTGCAACCACTTCAACACATATGCCATCGGGATCAGTCAGCCGGACAATCTTGCCGCCGCCCGGTGCATCCAGATCTTCGATGGCCACGCCTTCCGCTGCCGCCAACAATTCAAGGTCAGCAACACTTTCCGCACGCAGCCCAAGCGCCCGGAAGCCCGGCTCGCCCTTCTCGGTCACGTGCAGGAACGGGGCACCGTCCGAGCCGCGCGCGAACAGGTGCGCGCTCGTACTGTTGACGCATTCAAGCCCGAACTCCTTCAGGAACGCCCGCATCATGGCAAGATCAGGGGCGCCAAAACGCACATGCGCAATGTCTTCAATCCTGATGACTGTCATTGGGGCTCACTCCCTCGCGATTCGAACTTGACTATTTGGTCAGATACAGCTAATATGACTATATAGTCAAGTAGGAATCTGCTACAAATGAAAGTGCTCTCACGACCTGCTCAACGGTCTGCCCGGACCAGGCAGGCACTGCTGTCGGCAGGCTTCGAACTTTTGGCCCAACGACCGATTGACGCGATCCCGATCGATGATGTGGTGGTAAAGGCGGGTGTCGCCAAAGGCAGTTTTTTCAATCACTTTGCCGATAAGGCTGACTTTGCGGCAGCCGTCGCGGCTGAAGTACGTGCAGAAATGGAAAGAAGGGTCGGTGAAGCCAATGGCGACGTGCGCGATCCACTCACCCGCCTTGTTGGAGGCATGCGTGTAGCCATCGAATTTGCATTGACTGACCGCAAGCAGGCGATCGTCATGCTGCGCGGCCTTGAATGGTCAACCGCGCGCGCCCACCCGCTCAATAGTGGTATTTTGGCTGATATTGATGCAGCGGTTGCCAAAGGTTTGATCCGTTCCGAAGCCGCAAACGTCGGTGTCCTTTACTGGCTCTCCTTGTGTCAAATGACCATGATCAATGTGATTGAACGCCGCATGTCGCGAAAAGAGGCAAGTGCGCGGTTGCGGGAAATGCTTCTGCTTGCGCTTGCCGGATTGGGTGTCAATTGCGAGAAGGCGGCTGAACTTGCAAGGGATGCGGAGACCCGAATGCTGGAGAGTCCGCGAAAGCTTCTTTGAGAAAATGCCGTATTGGTAAGCAGGAGCGCTATCGCTTTTGTGGCAGAAGCATTGCCGGGTCGATCCGCTCGTCCAGCCATTTCATGCCCCAATGAAGATGGGGGCCAGTGGCGCGGCCTGTCATTCCAACGGCGCCTATCGGCTGGCCCTGCCGGACCGGATCACCCAGTTTGACATCGATCCGGGACAGATGGAGAAAGGCGCTGTTGAGGCCCATGCCATGGTCGATCATCAAGAGGTTGCCCTCGAGCGTGAAGGGACTGGATGCGGCAAGGATAACCACGCCGTCGGCAGGCGCGAGCACAGGCGTTCCGGTCTGCCCGACAATATCGACACCCGCATGCGGTGCTCCCGGCTGTCCAGCATAAACACGTTGGGCGCCAAAACGCCCGGAAATCCGGCCCGTGACTGGCCAGATGAAGTTCTGACGCCACCCTTCAGCGGTCGTCGACAATTTTCGGGCGGCATTGATCTGCGCGAGTTCTGCCGGTCTGCGGGCCTGAAATTCTGCGTCCGATCCGGACCTACGTGGCAGGGTTGAAAGGTTTTCGATCACCCATGCGGTCGGATTGACGGACAAGGCGTCGATGACGGTCGAACCGTCAGCGAGAACGGCAGTCAGAAGGACATTATTCGCATGATCGCGTCCAAAACCGACAATGAAGCGGCGATCCGGGGCGAAGCCGATATCGCGACCATCAATCACCAGTCTTGACGTCCCAAGTGGCGCGATGCCATGGGCGAGGCCTCCCTGTTGCGGCACGCGGTCCAATTGAAACTTTCCGATGCTCAAAGGTCGAGACACGGACGTGCCTGCTGTCCTGGTCGTCGGTTCGTCGGATGCTTCACATTTGGCCGAAGCGGCGATGCAGCTTCCTGGCAGGATCATCAGTGCGGCCAGCAGCAGGGCCATTTGAAACGATATCACCCGTCCAGCATAGCCTGCGTCGCGATGTCGGCAGTTGCATAAGGCTCCTGGCGCGCCACGCTCCAGTAGCGCAGCAGGTCGAGCGGAATTGCTGCGCCCGATTTGGCACAGACCACATGCTCACCCTGGGCAAGAATGCGAAATCCGTTCGCCATATAGTGGAGCTTGGCCATGCGGCCCTGGGACATCAGCATTGCGTCGAAACCTTCCAGCGTGGCTAGAGCAGGCTGGGCTGCTCCGGCTTTGACCGATCATAGGCCGGACGTGGCTCAGGCTCAACCCGCACCGGGACATCGCCGTCTGCAAAGGTCAAGATGAGGGCTTTGGCGAGGTTCGCCTTGGTCGCTGTGCTGATCACCACACCCTGGCGATCCTTTACAAGAACATAGCCTCGTTTGAGGGGCGTTTCGGGATGAAGAGATTCTGCTAGCCGCCAAATCTGGCTGAGCTTCTGTTCGGAACTGGCCAGCTTCTGAGTGAGCATTGCCGGCCGCAATGCCCCGCTGATTCGCGCCAGATCGCCGCGAGCGTCGGACAGCCGATGCGAAAGACCACGACGTAGCCTATCTCCACAATCATCGACCTTCTGTCTTTGCGGGCCAAGCCATGAATCGAGCGAAGGCAGGCGTCGCTTTGTTGCAACCAGCCGTTCGCCGGCGCGCTCGGCATAACGGCGCACTGCACGAAGTGCACGAGCCTGCGACGATTGCAGGCCCGCAAACAATTCGGCGCGCACCGGCACAGCAAGTTCCGCAGCTGCAGTGGGTGTAGGCGCCCGGACGTCTGCTGCGAAATCGCACAATGTCGTATCGGTCTCATGGCCGACTGCGGAAATAATCGGAATTGTCGAGGCAGCGATCGCCCGGACGACGATTTCCTCATTGAAGCCCCACAGGTCCTCAATCGACCCGCCACCGCGCGCAACAATTACCAAATCGGGACGTTCAGCGCCTTGCATCTCGGAAAAGCCGGACACTGCAGCAGCGAC
>JANNLW010000027.1:0-1098 GCA_031397145.1 Sphingomonadales bacterium
CGATACGCAGGCAGGGGTTATGAACGCGATTTCAGCATGGGGCTTGCCGGTCGATGCGCGCTTCGTTGTGACAGAAACGGTCGAGGCAACTCTCGCCCATTATGCCGCAATCGAGGCCGCACGATCCGACCTGCCGTTCGACATTGACGGGGTGGTTTACAAGGTCAACCGGCTCGACTGGCAGGCGCGGCTGGGGTTTGTCGCAAAGGCTCCGCGCTGGGCGATTGCGCACAAATTCCCGGCCGAACAGGCGCAGACGACTTTGCTTTCCATCGACATTCAGGTCGGCCGCACCGGCAAGCTGACGCCGGTCGGGCGGCTCCAGCCGGTGACGGTGGGCGGTGTAGTGGTATCGAACGTCACGCTCCACAATCGCGACGAGATCGGGCGGCTCGGGGTGCGTCCCGGAGACCGGGTGGTGTTGCAGCGTGCGGGCGATGTTATTCCGCAGATCGTCGAGAATTTGACCCGCGAGGAAGAGCGGCCAGCGTTTGCTTTTCCCGAATCCTGCCCCGAATGCGGCTCCGAAGCGGTCGCGGCGGAAGGCGAAGTCGATGTGCGTTGCACTGGCGGGTTGATCTGTCCGGCGCAACGGATCGAACGGCTCAAGCATTTCGTCTCCCGCCCCGCGCTCGATATCGAGGGGCTGGGCGAAAAAACCATCGAGGAATTTTTCGGGCTGGGCTGGCTCCACAGCCCTGCCGACATCTTCCGCCTCCACGCCCATCGCGACGAAATCCTGACGCGCGAAGGCTGGAAAGAGAAATCGGTCGCCAACATGCTCGACGCTATCGAGGCGAAGCGCACGCCCGATCCGGGGCGCTTCCTTTTCGGGTTAGGCATCCGCCATGTCGGCGTGGTCACGGCGCGCGATCTGGTCAAGGCATTCGGCACGGTCGAAGCGGTTGCCGAAATCGCAAGGCATGACCACGCCGCGGCCGCACTGACCGAGGTCGAGGGAATTGGCCCAATCGTAGCGCAGGCGCTGGTCGCATTCTTCCATGAGCCGCACAATCGAGAGGCATGGGATGATCTCTTGTCAGAAGTCTCGCCACTCGCCTTTGTCTCAAACATCCGCGCCTCGGCGGTCAGCGGCAA
>JANNLW010000407.1:0-5833 GCA_031397145.1 Sphingomonadales bacterium
CGCCCGTTCTGACATCTTCCCCGCGCCTTTGGCTCAGGGAGAATGATGCCCTGTCAAATCCGCTTGAATAATAGGATTTCGGCTGTCAGCGTCTTGCGATGTTCGAAGCTCGCTTTTGTCCGATCCGCCAACTGGCCACCACGGTTATCTGTGATCGATTCCGGCGATCACCGTCGGCTGTGGAAAGGCCGGATCTCAGCGCAATGGACACCCACAACTTAAGCCTCGATCGATTGACATATCCGATCACAGGAGGCTCCCGCCTTGACAAATCGCGCCTCACCCGCCAAGCGCAGCCGCATTCGCGACGGCAGAATGCCCCGCGTGATTTCCCGGACACACAAGCCATATGAACTTTGCCGATCTCGGCCTTTCCGATCAATTGCTCCGCGCCGTGACCGAGGCGGGCTATGATACGCCCACGCCGATCCAGGCGGCGGCCATCCCTCCCGTCCTTATGATGCGTGATCTGATCGGGATCGCGCAGACCGGCACCGGCAAGACGGCCAGCTTCGTCCTGCCGATGATCGACATCCTCGCCGAAGGGCGCAGTCGCGCGCGGATGCCGCGTTCGCTGATCCTTGAGCCGACGCGTGAACTGGCCGCGCAGGTCGCGGAGAATTTCGAGAAGTACGGCAAGTATCATAAACTCTCGATGGCGCTGCTTATCGGCGGCGTGTCGATGGGGGACCAGCAAAAGGCTCTTGAAAAGGGCGTCGATGTGCTGATCGCGACGCCGGGCCGGTTGATGGACCTGTTCGAGCGCGGCAAGATATTGCTGACTGGCTGCTCGCTGCTGGTGATCGACGAGGCGGACCGGATGCTCGACATGGGCTTCATTCCCGATATCGAGAATATCTGCACCAAGCTGCCCACCAACCGCCAGACGTTGCTGTTTTCCGCGACAATGCCGCCGCCGATCAAGAAGCTGGCAGACAAGTTTCTTTCGAACCCCAAATCGGTTGAAGTGGCGCGGCCCGCTTCTGCCAATATCAACATCCGGCAATGGCTGGTTGAAACCGACAGCCGCAAGAAGAAGGACACGCTACGCGATCTTCTGCGGCGTGAGGATGTGACGACCGCGATCATATTCTGCAACCGCAAGACCACCGTGCGTGAGCTTGCAAAGACGCTCCAGCATGATGGCTTTTCCGCCGGCGAAATTCATGGCGACATGGAACAGCGGGACCGGATTGCGATGCTTGACCGGTTCAAGGATGGCGGAATCAATATCCTCGTTGCCTCCGACGTCGCTGCGCGCGGCCTCGATGTGAAGGGCGTGAGCCACGTCTTCAATTATGACGCGCCCTGGCACCCGGACGATTATATCCACCGCATCGGCCGCACTGGCCGGGCAGGGGCGACAGGCGTGGCCTATACGCTTGTCACCAGGGAAGATGCCGAAGCAATCGACGGCATCGAAAAGCTGACCGGGCTAAAGATCGAACGGATGGGCAAGGCGGCTCCGGCAGAAATGGCCGCTCCCGTTGCAAAAGCAGAAGCCAAGCCCGAAGCGCGCGAACCCCGGACGCCACGCGAACCGAGGCCGCCACGCGAGACGCGCGCGCCAAGGGACTCCCGGCCCCCGCGTGAGCCCAAGCCGGTTGAGCAAGCGAATGCTCAAGGGGTTGAAAGCAAGTCTGCGCCGCGCAAAGTGCCCGCTAAGCAGCACGACGATGGCGAAGATGGCGGCTGGAACGGCCCCGTTCCCGGCTTTTTAAGCCAGGGCTTCGGCAGCTAGGAAAGTGCGGCTGCGAACCGGTCAAGACCGGCGCGCAGGTCCTCGATCAGGTCGTCCGCGTCTTCAAGCCCGATTTGAAGGCGCACCACCGGGCCTTCGGCCTGCCAGTGGGTAACTGTGCGGTACTTCTGGGGGTCAACAGGAAGCGCGAGGCTTTCATAGCCACCCCAGCTATAGCCGATGCCGAAATGGGCGAGGCCGTCAATCAGGGCGGCACGGCTGGCCTCGTCCCCCCCCTTCAGGACAAAACTGAACAGGCCGGATGCCCCTTTGAAATCGCGCTTCCAATGTTCGTGTCCGGGGCAGGTCGGCAATGCCGGATGGAGAACGCGTGCCACTTCGGGTTGTTCGGCGAGCCAATGTGCAATCCTGAGCGCGCTTGCCTGATGCCGCTCCATCCGCACATGGAGCGTCCGAAAGCCACGCGTGGTAAGCCAGGCGTCATCGGGACTCATCACTTGCCCAAATTGTTGCGACGTTTTGCGCAGCCCCGCGAAGTTGACCGCGTTGGCGGACACCGACCCGGCCATAACATCGCTGTGCCCGACAATATATTTGGTGCAGGCAAGGATCGACAGATCAACGCCAAGCGAAAGTGCGGGAAAAAGCAGCGGCGTTGCCCAGGTGTTGTCGACGAGCGTAACGAGATTGCGGGACTTCGCGACTGCAACAATGGCGGGGACGTCTTGCACTTCAAAGGTCAGGCTGCCGGGGCTTTCGAGGAATATGGCGCGGGTGCGATCCGTCAGCAGGGTTTCAATGCCTGTACCAATAAGTGGATCATAATAGCGGGTGGCAACGCCGAACCGCTTGAGGAATCCCTCGCAGAAATTGCGGGTCGGATCATAGACGCTGTCGACCATCAGCAACTCATCGCCAGGATTGAGCACAGACAGCAATGCTATTGCGATCGCCGCGACGCCTGACGGATAGAGCATCGTCCCTTCCGCCTCAGGTTCCATCTCGGAAAGCGCATCTGCCAGCGACCATTGGGTCGGAGTGCCGCGGCGACCATAAAAAAGTTGACCGTCCTCATTGGACTGCACACCAGCACGCAACGCTGCAACATCGTCATAGAGAATGGTCGAGGCCCGCCAGACCGGTGTATTGACGATCCCCCCCTTATCTTCTCCAAGGCTCGTCCATTCGTCGCGACGGCCGCCCTCTACAATTTGTGTAGCAGGTCGTTTGGGCGCCTTCTCGTTGCTCACGCCGCCCCGATGGCCTTGGGCGTATCGGCCTGCGCCCCCCATTCGGACCAGCTGCCATCGTACAGTCCGACATCATTCTTGCCGAGCAGATGCGCACCGAAAACGAGCGTGGCAGCCGTGATACCCGAACCACATGTGGCTGTCATTGGTGTGTCGAGATCGATTCCGGCCGAGGTAAACGCTGCTTTCAACGCGGCGCCCTGCTTCCAAGTGCCGTCTGCGTTGAACATCTGGTCATAGGGAAGGTTGAGGCTGTTAGGGATATGCCCGGGATTGACCCCAAGGCGCGGCTCGGCTTCGCGGCCCTCGAAGCGGGATTGGCCACGGGCATCAACGACCTGTTCGGCCTTGCTTTCAAGATTGACTTTCACCTGTTCGATTGTTCGAACTGCCTTGTCGTCGCGCCAGACTGTGAAATGGCGGTGGCGGAGCGTGACCTTTCCGCCTTCGACCGGACGGCCTTCCGCCTTCCATTTGGCAAGCCCGCCATCAAGGATCGCAACACCATGCGCGCCGAACACGACGCTCAACATCCACCACGCGCGCGCCGCAGTCTTGAACGGGCTATTGTCATAAAGGACGACCCTGCTTCCGTCGCCGAGGCCAAGAGATTGCATCCGGCTGGCGAATTTCTCGGGTTTGGGCAGCATCATCGGATAGGGGCTTGTCGCATCGGCAAGGTTGGCCAGATCCATAAAAACCGCGCCGGGAATGTGCTCGGCTTCATATTCCGCCGCCGCATCGCGACTGTCGAGAAACAATGTCGCGTCCACCACGCGCAGATCCGAAGCGCCGAGTTCTCCGGCAAGCCATTCGGTTGAAACCAGCGCGTCCATAGTTTGTCACTCCCTTGATCTGAAGACCATCGCCATAATGGCCTGTGATTGTTTCGTCGAGCCTTACCGGCTGCGCAACCTCTACGTGCGGCTGCAGGGATCCGAACAAGGCCCCGGGATACTCCTCGGACGTCGGCGATGCGGTCAAAAAAATGTAGAAAACAGCAAAACACTCATTTCAAACTGAGACATTTTATTGTCGGCCGACCTTGTGGCAAGGGATGGGCTTCACCTCAAGCAATGCTTTGCCTAAGAGCATGTCATGCGAACCCATCTTGGCCAAACAAGCATCCTTCCTGCCTCACCGGATGAGGCCGTGTTGGACTACCCTGCAAACCCGCGAGCGGGGACGCTTTATCTCGTCCGCTTTGCGGCGCCCGAATTCACCTCGCTATGCCCGGTCACCGGCCAACCGGATTTCGCGCATCTGGTCATCGATTATGTTCCGAATGCAACAATCGTTGAATCAAAGTCGCTCAAGCTGTTTCTCGTATCGTTTCGAAACCACGCCGCCTTTCATGAGGACTGCACGGTCGGTATTGGTCAGCGACTCTTCGCGGAAATGAAGCCGCACTGGCTCCGGATCGGTGGATACTGGTATCCACGCGGCGGAATCCCAATTGATGTATTCTGGCAATCCGGAACGCCACCAGACGGTGTCTGGATCCCGGACCAGGGTGTTTCCGGCTATCGAGGAAGAGGGTAGCGAAAAGTACGTCCAGAATGGTACAGTATTGCCAAGACTGGCGACTGTCATATTAACCTGAATTTTAGAATACTTGCCTAATCTCGTGAAATTATAACAATAATAAGCGTACGTTAGGACGATTATGGTCAGCAGGCACGAGCGGCTATTTGCCGTCATTCCGGCAGGTCTGGAAGACTGGGTCGCCAATCGGCTCGTCAGCGCCCATTTCCGAATCCTCATCGCACTGGTTCTTGGTCACATTCTGAATGCGGTAGTCATCTCGATCGCATTCTATAACATCGTACCCCTGCGATATTTGGCGATCGGGTTTGCCTTGACCACTATTGTCTGTGCCCATCGCTACTGGCTTGGCCAAGGCGAACGCAAAAAGGCAGGGCGAAAAGAGCCCCTTGCGCTGATCTGGCAACTTGAGTTGAATACTGTCGCGTTGGCGACCATTGCCGCTGCGTGTCTTCTGGTACTGATGCCATATGGCGGATCGACCCATCGCTTACTATTGGCGATCGTTGGCACAACACTGGTCGCGGCGGCAGGATTTACGATGCGGACTTTGCCGCGCGCCGCGATTGCATATATTTTACTCATCTCCGGTGGGCTGATCTTCGGACTTGTGCGGATCGGATCGCTTCCGGCATTGGCATCCTGCGTGCTGGTGGGCGCGTCCTCGCTCTTGTTGTGCCGGATGGCGCTCACGGCGCACACATTGTTCGTGGTTCGCATCGTGCGCGAACGAGAACTCAATGCATCGATCGATACGGTCAAAATGCTGCTTAATGATTTCGAGGACCAGGGATCTGACTGGCTGTTCGAGATCGATCGCAACGGCAGAGTCATCGGGGCTTCACGGCACTTTTCCGACGCAATGGGTCTGGAGCCTGAAAATCTCAATGGCCGCTCCTTTCAAAGCCTCTTTCTCGACACGCCCGAACGCGCGCAACTGGTGGATCATTTTTTCAACCGACGCGCGTTCCGGGGGCTGACATTGCAGTTGATATCCGAGACCGGAAAACCGACGCGCTGGTGGTCTGTCAGTGCGCGCCCAACCAATGGCGGATCAAGCAGCGTGGCCTTGTTTCGCGGCGTTATCACTGACGTGAGCGGGGAAAAACAAGCGGAGGCACGTGTTCGGCACATGGCCCATTATGATAGCCTCACCGGCTTGCCAAACCGTCTCATGTTCAACAACGCGCTCGCGCGCATGGTGGCGGACGAAATCACGTCGAAAAAGCTGGTGGTGCTGTTGATCGATATCGATCACTTCAAATCGGTCAACGATTCCCACGGCCATCCCGCGGGCGACGTCGTGCTTCAAGGGTTCGCGCACGTGTTCGACCGC
>JANNLW010000041.1:0-2135 GCA_031397145.1 Sphingomonadales bacterium
AGCGACATCGAGCGCGTCGTCTGTGAGCTATTCGGATCGCTTGCCCTGACGGGATTGGGGCACGCGACTGATACGGCAATTCTTCTGGGGCTTTCGGGTTGGCAACCCGAGACGGTCGATCCCGATCAGATTGAAGGTATGATCGGTGAAATGCGACGAAGCAACCGGTTGAGGCTTGCCGGCCGTATAGACATTGCTTTTCGCGAAACTGAACACCTGCTGTTCCGGCGCGGCGAATTCCTGCCGGGTCATGCCAATGCCATGAGTTTTACTGCTTCTCACAAGGACGGAACTTCGTTCGAAGCAACCTATTTTTCCATCGGTGGTGGCGCAATTCTGAGAGCCGGGGAGGCCGTTCCACCGTCCAATATTGTTCCTCCCCATCCATTTTCGTCAGCAGCGGAATTGCTTGCAATCGGTGATGAAAACGGATTGACGATCACCGCAATCGTCGAAGCGAACGAAGCGGCTTGGCGAGATGAAACTGAAACATACGGGTTTCTCGACGCAGTCAGGGCAGCGATGTTCGATTGCATCGAGCGCGGTTGTCGTAACGGTGGTGTGTTGCCGGGCGGCCTCAAGGTTCAGCGACGGGCGAAGAGTCTGCATGAACGACTTCAGGCCAGGGGCCCGCGCAATGATCCGTCCACAGTGTTCGAATGGGTCAGTCTTTGGGCGCTTGCCGTCAATGAGGAGAATGCGGCCGGAGGCCGGGTTGTGACCGCGCCGACCAACGGCGCGGCCGGAGTTTTGCCCGCCGTCCTCAAATATTATGAGGTCTTCACAGCCCAGCCAAACCAGACCAGCAGTCGCCAATTTCTGACGACGGCTGCTGCGATTGGCTTTCTCTACAAGAAACGCGCGTCGATCTCGGCCGCGGAAATGGGCTGCCAGGGCGAAGTCGGCGTTGCCTGCTCGATGGCCGCAGCCGGCTTGGCGGCGGCCTTGGGCGGAACCAATGCGCAGGTTGAAAATGCTGCCGAGATTGGCATGGAGCACAATCTTGGCCTGACGTGCGATCCGATTGGCGGGCTTGTCCAGATCCCGTGCATCGAACGCAATACGATGGGCGCGATCAAGGCAATCAATGCCGCCTATCTGGCGCTTCAGGGCGATGGCAGCCACATAGTCAGCCTCGACGCGGTTATCGAAACCATGCGCCAGACCGGCGAGGACATGCGATCAAAATACAAGGAAACAAGCCTTGGCGGTCTGGCCGTCAATGTTGTCGAATGCTGATCGAAGCTTCAGAATCATACGGAAAATGTCGACGTTGGACCTTCGGTCACACACCATAGAGCAGCAGAATGCACCCCGTTCGTGTAGTACCCACATCGTGGTGGCTGCCCGGAGGTGACGAGAGATGATCTCCGACGCTGAATCTGCGGCCCTCCAGCAAGAAATCTCCTGAAAGGACAACAAGATGTTCATGTTCGGGGTGATCATGTGCGGGAATGACGGATGCCGGCGCACAGCGCATAAGCTTTGGCCCCTTTGCCCAAAGCCGCTTCATGTCGACGCCGGGAAAAACATTGCGCCAGCGCCCTGAACCGAATTCGAAAGACTGCTTGCCCCCGTGCTGAAAGTCATCCGCGCTCATTATGGCAGCCATGACCCGCGCTTTCATTCCAGGCGGAGGGACCATGGAACCGGCGACTCCGGCAAGTGGAGCGAACATCGCTTCATTCTCATCGATCTGTGTGTCAAGCAGAGGGTCGGATAGACGTTGCCGGGTAACATCTGCCCTTTCCCGCGGAGAAAGGGCGCCAATCGCAAAATAGCCAGCCAAATTCCTGTCAGTCATCGCTGCATGCACTCCTTGAGGGCCAGCATGCCCCGCCTGACCCAGCTTTTCGCCGTGCCAAGCGGAACGGAAAGATGTTCAGCCAGTTCCGAATGGGTCAAACCATAGGTATAGGTGAGAACGATTGCATTTCCCTGATCCTCTGGCAGGCGTTTCAGGCACTGCCCAAGGCGCGAGTCGGGAGGATCGACAGGAGCGACCGGTATGTCGAGATCGTCAATCGGTTCGGTCGGGCGATCGGCACGGATCATGTTCAGAGCGACATTGCGAACGATAACACTCATCCAGCCGATCGGGCTGCCGCGCGCGGGATCATAGAGCTTGGCACGTC
>JANNLW010000067.1:0-13271 GCA_031397145.1 Sphingomonadales bacterium
AGATATGGGCGACACACCACAGAGCCCAGGCGAAGTAACCGGAGAGCCGGAAGAGCCCAAAATCGGCGACAGCGCGCTTGCGGCCGATCGTCGCGAGATTGCCAAAATTTCGGTAGCGGAAGGGTTGGACAGTCTTTCCGCGCAGTGAGGCCCGAATGATCTTGGCGACGTGCTGACCTTGTTGCTTTGCAACGGGGGCGACGCCGGGAAGGCTGCTGCCGTTTGCATCCATGCAGGCCGCCGTGTCGCCAATTACGAACACGCTATCATTGCCGGGCAGCATCAGGTCTGGTCCGATTTCAACGCGGCCGGCACGGTCCGGGGTCACGCCAAGCCATTCGGCCGCGCGCGAAGCCTGAACGCCTGCGGCCCAGATCGCCGTTGCGGCTGCAATGAACTGATTGCCGACGATCACGCCTTCAGCGGTCACCGACTCCACGCACTCGCCCAGGCGGACTTCAACGCCGAGTTGCTCTATCGCTGTCTTGGCCTTTGCCGACAGGGTTTCCGGAAAGCTTGGAAGCAATCGTTCTGCGTGCTGAACCAGGATGATGCGTGAACAGTGCGGCGTGATGCTGCGAAAGTCCTTCGAGACAGATTGACGCGCCAGTTCCGCTACCGCGCCTGCCATTTCGACACCGGTTGGTCCGCCGCCGATAATGACGAACGTCAGCAGCGCCTGCCGCTTGGCCGGATCGGTTTCGGTTTCGGCCCGTTCAAGGGCCATCAGAACCTTGCGTCTGACCGCTGTCGCATCTTCAATCGTCTTGATGCCGGGCGCGAATGGAGCCCATTCGTCGCGACCAAAATAGCTGTGACGTGCTCCGGTCGCGAGCAACAGCCAGTCATACGCCATTGGCTCACCGTCACCGAGGATGACATGTTTGCTTGCGGTATCCACGCCGTACACGCGGTCGAGCACAACACGTGTGTTGGCACTGTTCTTGACGATGGAGCGGATCGGCGCGGCAATGTCCGCCGGGGAGAGGCCCGCGGTTGCCACTTGATAGAGCAACGGCTGGAATAAATGATGGTTCCGTTTGTCGATAAGCGTCACATCAACGTCCGCTGTTCGCAGACCGCGGGCGGCAGCCAGCCCGCCAAAGCCCGCGCCGACGATCACGACATGGGGGCGTTTCGCGGCCATCAGTGACACCGTTGTGCTGCGAGTTCGGCAAGAATGCCTCGCGGCGCCGGGCCATTTGATGCATTCTGTCGAGCATCGCGGGGTTTTGCCAGGAAGATATGGCGGACGATTGGCGGAACGGCCGGGCCGTGCGTGGGGTGCTGGTACATGTTACTGCGCCGTCCAACCGCCATCGACGGGCAATGCTGTGCCGGTGATGGAGCGTGCAGCATTGCCGCACAGGAATGCAGTAAGGGCGCCCAGTTCTTCCACTTCGGCGAAGCGCTTGCTCGGTTGCGCCGCCAGAAGAACGTTGTTGATCACGTCATCGCGACTGATCCCTCGCGCAGCGGCGGTCGCTTCGATCTGGTTTTCGACGAGCGGCGTCCAGACATAGCCGGGACAGATGGCATTGCAGGTGATCCCATGTTGCGCACCTTCGAGCGCAACGGTCTTGGTCAGGCCAAGAACACCGTGTTTCGCCGCGACATAGGCGCTTTTGAAAGGTGATGCGACCAGGGCGTGGGCAGAGGCGATATTGACAATGCGCCCCCAGCCTGCAGCCTTCATTGGGCCAAATGCGGCACGTGTCGTGTGAAATGCCGACGACAGGTTGAGAGCGATAATCGCATCCCACTTTTCGGCCGGGAAATCCTCGATCGGGCTGACATACTGGATGCCGGCATTGTTCACGAGGATGTCCACACGGCCCATCAGCTCTATTGTATCCGTGACCAGTGCCGTGGCACCGCCGGTATTGAGAAGGTCGGCACCATGATAGCCGACACGCACGCTGGCATCGGCAGCAAGCGTCGCCCGTACCTTTTCAATCTCGGCTTGTTCGCCAAGGCCGTTGAGCATCACGTCTGCCCCGGCTTGAGCCAGGGCGCGAGCGATACCAAGGCCAATGCCGCTGGTTGATCCGGTCACGACAGCAACTCGGCCCATCAGGGGCAAGTCACGGTCGACCAATGTTTCTGTCGCGATATTCATGAGCCATCTCCATTGCGTTTTTGCTGATGTTGGAGAGGCTTTTGCAGCGTGCCGTCATTAAGATGAAATGCCGTTCGTGCATCGACTCGATGCACATAATCGAATGTCCAGAAAGGTCAGGTCATCCTATTTGAAGGTTCGTCACCGGGTCGGGCATCTCCCCCCAATGCCCTGTATCCCGGGCCGGTGGCGACTTTCGAATTCATGAACGCAAAAAGGAAATGATATGACCAAGACTTTATTTGCGGCGCTGGCCGCGACCGCCCTGGGCGGATTTGCGACCCCCGCCTTTGCTGGCGAATGCCCGGCAGGAAATATGGGTGCTAACCCCCTCACAGGTGCTGCAACAATGCCGATGGGTGTCACCGATACTGTGCTTGGCGCGGTTGACCTTGGCCCGGAAATCAATGTCGAAGGCCGCCAATTGCGGACGCGGCGCCTGGTCCTTCAGCCCGGTGGCGTTGTGCCGATGCACAGCCATGTTGATCGTCCTGCACTGATCATGACAATCAAAGGCGAAGTGACCGAATATCGCAGCACATGCACGAGCCCGATTGTCCACCGCGCCGGAGAGATTTCGCGCGAAGCCGGTGGCATTTCACACTGGTGGAAGAATACCGGCAAGACCGAGGCCGTACTGCTGTCCTCGGATGTGTACCACGGCCAGTAAGGCCCCTTTGAATGCGACCGTGTGCTCCCTCATACGGTCGAAACCCCCGGTGAACCCTGCACCGGCACACTGGCGCCCCGCCTTCCCCCATTCCCAGCGGGGCGCCAGACCAGGGTTCAGGAATAAATTGATGCGAAATGAGTTTTTGCCCGAAGCGGCTCTGTCTGAAAACGAGGATCGGTTCAAACGCGGCCTTGATGTGCTTTTCGGCATGTCGTCCGAAAAGATGGATCTTGTCACCAATCGTCTTGCCGAAGTCGCGCCTGACTTTGCCAGGCTTGTGATTGAATACGCATTTGGTGCGATTTTTTCGCGCTCGGTTCTGGACATGCGATCACGCGAACTGATTGCCGTTTCCGTCCTGACAGCGCGCGGAGATTCGGTCGAGCCCTTGCGCGCCCATGTCACGTCCGCGCTTAAATTTGGAACTTCACGGGCGGAAGTAGTTGAGGCGATGATGCAGGTCTCGATCTATTCCGGTTTTCCAGTCGTCATCAATGCATTGACGGCCTGTCACGATCTGTTGACCAACCCCGATGATCCCAATTGCGTAACATGCCCGGAGCCGATTCAGCGAACCGAAGTCGGCCATTGATGATTCCGCGCTTCCCGGATAAACGCTCCGACAGCCGCCGAATGGGGCCGCCCCCGCACCGTCGCCAGAAAAACAGTGCGTTGATATTCCGGATCGATCAGCGGCCGCACGACCAGATCTGGATCCGTAACAGAGGATTCCGGAAAGAATCCGAAGCCCAGCCCGGCCTTTATCATTCCTTGCACCCAATCGTCACGTTGCGACCGGAATACGATGCGTGGTTCAATGCCTCTGCCTTTCAGATCGTCGCGCACATAGCGGAAGACTTCGCATTGCGACCGGCTGACATAGGGTTGCTCATGCAAGTCAACGGCGCGAATATCCTGCTTGGCAATCAAGCGGTGGTTCGGTGGAAGCAGAATGACGAACTTCTCATTGAAGATCGGGACCTGATGCAAGGTATCCGGCAGGCTTTCATGACTGCCGACGAAAGCGATTTCGAGATCTCCCTTTTCCAGCCGCTCGACCAACAGCGGCGCACTGTCGTCGATGATCTGAATCTCGACGTCCGGATTATTGGCCTGAAAACGAGGCAGCAGTCCCGCCACGAGCTGCGGCCCGATCGTGCACATGACACCAATCTTGAGCCTGGTTTTGGTGAGGCCCTTGACCGCCTTCGCCAAATCCTTGGCCGCCCGTGCCTGTTCTTCAACGCCCTCAAGATAGGGCAACATGATCCGGCCGAGTTCCGTGAGGTGCGAATTGCCGCGTTCACGATTGAACAACGGCCCTCCAAGCTCGTGCTCGAGTTGCTGGATAGCGCGGGTCAGCGCCGGCTGCGTCACGTTGCACGCTTCGGCGGCTCGCGTGAAGTTCAGCGTTTGCGCCAACGCCACGAAATAGCGGACCTGCTGCATTTCCATAAGTGCAATCCCTCCCACGGACCAACTGGAGCACTTGCCAAACCGTGGCATCCTTCCCTGAAAGACTAGAAAGGAGATCCAACGATGACAATCAATCAAGTTGTGAGTGCTGAGGCCCGACGTCTCTCTGTTCGCTTGGCATCGACGGAAGGTGACATCATCGCCGCGCAAAGATTGCGATGGGAGGTTTTTTGTGCCGAACGCGGTGCATCGGTGGAAAATGGAATCATTGGCCTCGATGCCGATCCATTTGACTTGGTGTGCGACCATCTCCTTGTCGAAGACAGCGTTGGAGGAAAACCCAAAGTGGTGGGAACCTATCGTCTCCTGCGTGAAAGTGTCGCCCGCGAACGCGGTGGCTTCTACACCGCAGGCGAGTATGTCATCGACGCTCTCGGCGGACAGTCAGAGGGACATCAAGAGCTGCTTGAACTGGGCCGCTCCTGTGTTGCACCGGCCTATCGTGATGCCGGAACGATCCAGCTCCTGTGGCGCGGCATTGCGCACTATCTTGAGAAACACAGCATTTCGATGATGTTTGGTTGCGCCAGCTTTCTTGGGACGAACCCCGACGATCATGCCGACACGCTTTCCTATCTGTATCATAATCACCTGGCGCCCCGGCCGCTTCGCGCAACAGCCCATACTGCACGATACGTCGAAATGGCACGCCTTCCCATCGGTGGATACGATCCCCGCCAAGCGATGCGCAAACTGCCGCCGCTCATCAAGGGCTATCTCCGCGTCGGGGCGATGGTCGGTGACGGTGCAGTAATCGATGCTCCGTTCAACACTGTCGACGTGTTCATCGTAATGCCGGTTGCGGCAATTTCGGAACGCTATCTCGGGCGGTTTGGGGCGGCGGCATAAGCGGCCAGCATCTGTTCGCGCACCAGTTGGGCCATTGGCTTGCGCCCGCCAGACGGCGCAAAAACTGCTGGCAGAAAATCAACGTTCGCCCGAACCGAGCGGCAGGCAAATCGCATTGCGCTTGGCAGCAATTCATCATCTCCGATCCATGCGACTTCGCGCATCCGTTCGGGCGAAAGTGGCCCTCCATCGACGTCGAGGTAACGCAGAACGATCGGTTGGACTACCCGCGCAGCATCCGCTGCCGCGAACAAAGTGGTGCGGAACGGCAGAATGGTTGAGCCGTTCGATGTCGTTCCTTCGGGGCAAAGGATAACGGATCGTCCTGCCGACAGTCGCGCCCGGATGGTGCTTGCCTGATCATGGCTTTGACCGCGCCGATCACGGGAGACAAATACCGGGTCGAAACGCCGCGCCAGCGCGCCGATCCCGGGCCAGCCCAGGATATCCGATTTGGCAACAAAGTCGGCATCGAGGATCGCCATCATCACTGGAATGTCCGCCCAACTGATATGGTTCATGATGTAGAGAGTTCCCGCGACTTTCGATTGCTGGCCGGATTGTTCAATCCGGATCCCGAAGCCATTCACAATGGTCTTGAAAAAGGCCTGCTCATGATGGCGGGCCGGGCTGGATTTCTGGCGACAACAAAGCCATGCAGGCACACGCGACAGGGCCAATACGAGCGATCCGGCAGCGCGTGTCCGTCCGAACATCCGTCTGGTCATGCCCTATCCTTGTCCGAGCGCTTTCTCAACCTTGAAGGCGATCCAGATCGCTGCACACATCGAAAAAATCGCAACCCACGCATGCATCTGGAAAAGAGGCATGCCAATGAGAATGAGGCCGTCATTGCCACCCGGTATGAGGGCGCTGCCCCAACCCATCAGCAATCCACCTGTGAAGCAACGGGCCATTCCAGACAAGGTCGGCCTGCGGCTTGATAATCGCCCGGCCGTCCAGCCGCCAAGGGTCGCCCCGCCAAGCAAGGCAACAAAGAGGATCGCCCGCCAATCGGCATTGTCCGACATGCCCATGGCCAATCGCGACAACAGATCGGTATAGGCCCAGGCGCCTACGCTCAGCAGCATGATGACAAACGTTATCCCGATGATGAGGGTCGCCTCATGCGGAGCCCAGACATGTTTGGCGACACGCCTCTCGCTTCGCATTCTCCGCAAAATACCACTGATCCGCCAGACGGCGTACAACGCAAAGATGATCGCAACCCAATCGGGAAGAAAGGTTTCTGTCCGAACCGGAATCGGCATGATTGTCCCAAAGGTGAGCATCATGCTTGCAGCGCCTGCGAAGAAACCGATTGGCGTCAGCACATAGGACCAGTCGCCGGAACCAAGTCGTGCAATCGCCCCGAACACGCAAGCGCGATTGATATAGGCTCCGACGCCCAGCAATGCGCCGCCAGCAACCGTCCAGACTGTCACCGCGAAGCCGCCTGGAAGGGTCGGGATAAAGCCGATCCAGCGGGCGATCAGCAAGCACCCCGCCACCCAGAGCGCCGCCTCTGCCAATGCGATGAGGCGGCGGGCGCTGCTTTGCTCTGCAATTTCGCCGATAGCGGCTACGGTGCAGGTTGCGCCGCGCTGGATGGCATAACCCATCAGCCCGGCGCAAACAGCAGCAAGAAGAAAGGTCAGGCTTGCCAACGCAACCGTCATTTAGTCGCGCTCGAGGCGATCGATGCGGCAACCTCGCTCGCCATAGCGAACTGTGCCGTTCGGTTGGTTATGGAATAGCGATCTGCGACATACCCAAAATCGGTCCAGGCCACGCTGATACTGCCATCGGCTTCCTCCAGCACCAACATCCGTACCGGCCAATCCAGACCGGAATAGGGATTTGCGCTAAGGAATTGAACACCAAGGGGCGGGTTGCCGAAAAGGATCAGCTTTGACGGGCGGATCGCAATATTGGCCGCTGCCCCAAGCTGCGATTGATCAATCTCTGCAAAAAACTTGATGCCTTTTGCAGCGATGTCCGCTTTCAGGCGAGCGATCGTTTCGTCCAGACCATATATGCTTTTGATCCGCAAAACCCCCTTTGCCGGCGCCGTAGGAGCAGCCGCAACCGGTGCGGGTGCCGCAGCATGAGCTGCGGGTACGATCATGAAGCTGGTTGCCAGAAGGGTAAAAATTGATTTGGTCATTGCAATATCCTTGTGCTTGTCAAACAGGCATGAGCCGATGAACTCGTTCTCAATATCGCTTTCGCACTTTGATTGATTGGAGGTAAAATGGCGTTTGGGCATGGCGTCTATGCTCCTCGGCTATGGTTGGGAAAACGAACCGCTCCGTTTTCAGGCAACCCAATCCCCTCATCACGTGCCTGACTTGGAACGCGAAGCTGCCACAGCCCAGCCGATGAACCAACGACTGCAAACCCTCAGTTGCACCATGATAGCGGACAGTCAGGATCGTCCAACGAAGCGGACATGAAAGAAGGATCAAAGACGGAATTTTTGGTAAGCGAGCTCTCGATCAGCGGGAGACAAATTTCGTGGCCCGTGATTACATGGTGCTTACTTACATGCGACTAGATACTAAAATTCATCTATCTCATTGTAATATATTATTTTTTATGATTCTGGCCGATAATTGCAGGTTTTAGGGTCCATCTGAACGTGTCAAAATCGGGGTGACGGTCCAGTGCAAAATGCGCCTCCATTCTTCTCGGAATTTGTGACACAAAAGCAGTCGCATGCTTACCAGAAGGATTCGACCCGTGCGCACTCGTGCTGAAAAGACCCCAGCCTCTCTGGAAGGCATCCAGGGTCGAATGTATCTGGTCGACCCCGAGCGTGCCCTCTTAATCAGCGGGTCCTTGGTTCGAGCCCAAGTGTGTCCACCAAAATTTTCAGCATCGATTTCACTCATCTCGTTTTTCGCATCTGCATTCACGAAATACTGATCTCGCAGACCCCATCTTTATAGCCAGTGTCTCAACAATCGCATATTTGATAGCGAGAAGCCCGAAACAGGAGAGCGACGATGGGCCAGAAAACACTCCGCACCTTTTGCCGGTTTTGCCATGCGAGCTGTGCCATGCTGGTCGATGTCAAGGATGACAAGATCGTCGCAGTGCGCGGCGATACCGACAACGAAATGTTCGGCGGCTATACCTGCGTCAAGGGACGCCAGATGCCTGATATGCACAATCTCCCGGAACGTATCATCAAGCCGCTGATCCGTCGCGACGGCCAGTTTGTGGAAATTTCAACCGCTGATGCACTGGTCGAAATTGCCAAGCAGATGAAGCAGATCGTTGACGAGCATGGTCCTCACAGTATCGCGCTTTATTGCGGCACGAATGCGTTTCAGAATAGCGCGGTGCTTGGCACGTCCTTCGCACTTGCCCAGGCAATCGGAACGCGCAACTATTACACCAGCGTCACGGTAGACCAGCCCGCCAAGGTCTTCACGACAGCGCGTTATGGCCAGTGGATGGGCGGCTCGAACAATTTCGAGGAATCCGACGTTGTCATGTTTGTCGGCAACAACCCGCTGGTCTCGCACTATTCGCCTTCAGGGGGACTGCCGCCCTTTTCACCATCGCGTCGATTGCGTGATGCCAAGGCGCGCGGATTGAAAGTGATTGTCGCGGATCCGCGCGAAAGCGACATTGGTTCGCTGGCTGACATTTATCTTCAGGTGAAGCCGGGTGAAGACCCTGCCCTGCTCGGCGGAATGCTGCATGTCATCATCAAGGAAGGGCTTTACGATCGCAACTTCGTGGCGGCCCATGTCGACGGGTTTGATGCGCTGGCCGAAGCGGTAAAAGATTACGAGCCAGACATGGCTGCCGAACGGGCTGGCATCACTGCCGACCAATTGGTCAAGACAGCGCGCCTTTTTGCGAAGGCCTCTAAAGGCCGGGTCGTCACCGGCACGGGCCCCGAGATGGCGGGCAATGGCACGCTCACCGAATATCTGGTGTCCGCGCTCAATATCATCTGCGCGCGGTTCAACCAGGAGGGTGACAAGGTTGCCAACCCAATGGTCTTCATGCCGTTTGCCGCAGGCCCGAAAAAGGCGCAGGTCGCGCCGCCCGTGCCAATGTTTGGCGAGGGCTTTGCCCAGTCACGGATCCGCGGCATTGGCAAGCTTGGTCAGGAAATGCCCTGCCCGGTTCTTGCCGATGAAATACTGACTCCCGGCGAAGGCCAGGTGAAGGTCCTGATCTCGATTGGCGGCAATCCCGAAATTGCCTTCCCGAACCAGCACAAGGTGCGCAGGGCGCTCGACGCGCTTGAACTGTTTATTCAGGTTGATCCCTGGATGTCTGCCAGTGCCAAGCGCGCCGACGTGATCCTTGCGCCCAGCATGTGCCTTGAACGCGAAGACATCAACAATGTCTCGCAGCCCTTTTGTGAAGAGCCCTACGCCCATTACACCGAGGCGATGGTTCCCGCGCCGGGTGACACGATGGATGAATATGAAATGCTCTGGTGGATCGCCAAGCATATGGGGCTGCAATTGTCGTTCCCCGGCGGCGATTGCTCGATGGAAGCCTGCCCGGACAAGGTCACAATGCTTGATCTGATTTCGCACGGATGCCTTGTCAAACCAAGCAAGGCGCGCGCCGATGCGCAGGCCGCGGAACACCCCGGAAGTGCGATACTCTACCATGATCAGCATTTGGTCATTGAGCCTGCCGATCCCGATGCGACGAACAAGTTTGACCTTTCAGCTGGCGCCATGCCGGACGCGTTTGGACAATACACCGCGAAGCGACCGGAGGCGGACGGATTTGACTTCCGCCTGATTTCACGCCGATCGAAGCACCGTTACAACAGCAACGGCCACACCTTTCCGCACCTCAAGAAGAAGATGCCGACCAATCCGGCCTTTTTCCATCCGGATGATCTTTCGGCCTTGTCTATTTCGGATGGCGACGTCATCGAAATCACGTCGCGCGTCGCATCGATCTTCGCCGTTACCAAAGCCAGCGACAAGGTCCGGCGCGGCGTTATCTCGATGTCTCATGCCTGGGGTGACGATGATGCCGGCAAGGACGATGTCCATGAAAAGGGCGGATCGACCAACCGCTTGCTCGATGATGTGCAGGGTATGGATCCGATCACCGGCATGGTTGTGCAAAGCGCCATTCCGGTGAGGGTATCGATTGCCTGACAATATGGCGCACCGTTCAGAACTGCGCCTCTTGGGCTTCTACGCGCCGAATCTCCGTCATTGCGAGCGCAGCGAAGCAATCCAGTGACGCCACCATTGGGATTGCGTCGCTGCGCTCGCAATGACGATGCATAGTTGAAGCGCAACACTCTGATTTCTGAACTTCCCTAATCGTCTTCCCTGACTTGGCTGGAACGACAAGCGGTAGAAAAAAGCCGCCCCATTTCTGGGGCGGCACAATTTTCAGATCAACGGGAGAGTGTTGATCAGAATTTGAAACTAGCCTCCACGAACAGCTGGCGGCCACGGTTCATGTTGACAACCAGATCGTCACCTTGCGGGACAAAAGTGGGACCAGCCCCCAATCCTCCTGAGGGTGCTGCGAACGGACGGGTTCCACTGGTCAAGACATAGGCTTTGTCCGTCAGGTTCACACCTACCAGCGACAATTTCCACATTTTGTCGGGAGCGCCGATCGAGATGCTCCCGTCAAACGTCACATAGCCTTTCTGTTTGACGTCGCCGAAGCGGCGCTGCTCGATGGTGAAGTTGGAGTTATTCGCCGTCCAGTATGAACTGGAATATGCCATGTTGCCATTGAGACCGAATGCCAAGTTGTCTCCAGCAGGAATACTCCAATCAAACGCCACATTGCCTGCGAACTTCGGAGCGCGAGACACGCTCCGGCCCCGCAGATTCTCGCTTGTCACCCCGACAGGAAGTGCAGCATCCGGATTGCGGCCAATGATCAAGTCCTTGGTGAACTTCGCATCAGTATAGCCCATACCGCCTGAGAAATTCAGACCCTCCACCGGTGACCGCCATGAGAAATCGAGATCAAGCCCCTTGCTGGTGAGTTCTGACGCGTTGAACGTCACGAACTGGATAGTCGTCGAGTTGAAGTTCTGAAGCTGCAGATTCTTGAACACATAGTAGAAGCCTGACGTGTTGATCGTGAGCGCGCGATCAGCAAATTGCATCTTCGCACCCGCTTCACCGCCCCTGGCGGTTTCCGACTTGTAAATGAGCGCACCGAAATTGCCGGACAATGCCGCCTGGCTAAGGCTGTTAGACGGCAGCGCTGAGTTGTCGATCCCGCCGGATTTGAAGCCGGTTTTATAGGCTGCATAGACGCTGATATCTTCCGTTACCTTGTAACGCAGTGAGACCTCAGGCGAGACATTGCTGTCCCTGAAGTTGATCGGGCCGGAAAAGAAGCCGCTCCCGATAAAAGCCGGTCCCGGGCCCAGAAACAGGTGAACATAAGGCACCGTGATGGTGTTGACTTTTCTCTCCTTGGTCCAGCGCAGACCGCCCGAAAGCTCGAGCTTCTCGCTCAGGTCAAAGTTGAAGCTGCCAAAAAACGACACAGTGTCGGTCTTGGTTCTGTGCTTTTTGAAATAGTCATATGTGTTGCCTGTGATAGGGTCAGCCGCAATGATCGAGATGTTAACCGCCTGCTGCGACGTGTTGAAATCGATCACGCGATTCTCGTAGAATGCGCCCAGCTGGAAGTTGAAGGACCCATCAAAGTCGCTGGCGAGGCGAAATTCCTGGGAGAATTGGTCGGTCTTGTTGCGTGGATCGCTCGAACCCATGCCCAACGCCCTGCCGGGCGTGTTGATGGCGGCCAGCCTTGGAGCGATTGCTCCAACCGGAACACCATTGGGATTGAAGGCAGGCCCCACACCCACATAGCTGTAGCTCTCAAAGTCGACAGAATTGAACTTCATGAGACCCGAGACCGACGAGAATGTGAGGGTATCTCCCAACTCGACTTCCCAGTTCAGGCGACCAAAGAAGATATTGGTTTTGCCAAACGGACGGCCCTTGTAGTTAGTCACGCCCGCGCTGCCGTCAGGAAACTTGGTGGTTGCCGTCGTCGACGAATCGACGATCGCATAAAACTTGTCCTTGAAATTACAGTTCGCTCCAGAGGGAATGGCGATGGCCCCGCTGAGCAGTATCACTTCGTCCGCCCGGCCGTTAAAGCCGCAATGGGTGTCTGCAAAGGCTGACGCCCCATCATTGCGGTTGGTGATGTAGTTGAGCTTGAGATTGGCCTTGAACTGGTCCGAAGGCTCCCACGCCAGCGTTACACGCCCAACAAAATCCTTCAGGCTGCGATTTGGGTTGACTGTTGTAACACCAGGCTGGATCTGATTGTAGCGCGACGCATCCGTATATTGTGCCGCAACGCGAATGCCAAGCGAGTCGCTGATCGGCCCGGAAATATAGCCACCCGCGACATAGCCGCGCTCTTCAAATTCATAGGAGGCCTTACCGCCCACTTGCCAGCTTGTAGTCGGGTCTGCAGAGCGGATCGCGAAAACGCCAGCCGATGCACTCTTGCCGAAGAAGAGCGATTGCGGGCCCTTGAGCACGTCGATCTGCTTGACGTCGAAGAAGCCGGCCTGGACAAGGCGCATCGAGCTCATCACCACACCGTCCATGTCGAACGCAACGGCGGAGTCGAACGAGGCCGAGATCGCCGACGAGCCGACGCCGCGCAACGAAATGGAACCGCCCGAACCGGAGCCGCCAACCTGAACATTCAGGGTCGGGACACGGCTTGCAACATCCTGCACCTGATTGACCCCATAATTTTCGAGCGTCTCACTCGTCACGGCGGTCACAGTAACCGGAACATCCTGGAGGGTTTCAGCCTGCTTGCGCGCCAAAACGTAGATGGTATCAGCATCGTTGTTCTCATCGGCAGCAGCCTGCGCATAAGCGACGCTGGGCAAAATCAGGCAACCAGCAGCTGCTCCAGCCAGCAGGTTGAACTTTAAGCCAGAATTCAGGGATTTTTTCATGGTGCCCTCCCAAGCAAGAATGTTATCATCCCTTCCGCGCTTTTGCGCAGGAAGATTTTTCTCCTAGTGCGCACAGCCTAAGCCAAACCGCATGACCTGCCACTATCAAAAAAGTTGGTCGTTTACGAAAGATGTATGCGCGTGGAAATACAACGAATGCCTAAATCCGTAAGGTCAGTTCGTTAAGC
>JANNLW010000096.1:0-3376 GCA_031397145.1 Sphingomonadales bacterium
TGAGCAATGATCCAGTATCCGTTGATCGCTACATTTCGCCCGAATACAAACGCCTTGAGGACAGTTTGATGTGGCCCAACGTCTGGCAATTTGCCGCGCGCGAGGAGGAAATGCCCAACTCTGGCGATACGGTTGTCTACGAAATCAACGACCGCAGCTACATTCTCGTCCGACAAAATGACGGTGCGATACGTGCCTTTCACAATGTCTGCCTGCACCGCGGCCGCAAGCTGCGTGACCGATCCGGTCCTGCAATCAACCTGCGATGCCCATTTCACGGCTTTACCTGGAACAACAATGGAAGCCTCAAGGAAATGCCCTGCGCCTGGGATTTCAAACATCTCGAAGGAAAGGACATGTCCCTGCCAGAACTGCGCGTAAATCGCTGGCAGGGTTTTGTAATGGTGACGGAAAACAACGACATTCCCGATTTTGAGGAATGGGCAGGGCCGGCAGTCGAGCCATACAAGGATTGGAAGCTCGACGAGTGTTACACGGCCATATGGGTCGGTCGCGTGATCCCGGCCAATTGGAAGGTTGTCTCCGAGGCGTTTCTGGAGGCTTGGCACAGTGTCACGACGCATCCTCAATTGCTGCCATTTCTGGGCGACGCGAACACGCGCTACGATTTGTATGGCGATTTCGTGAACCGGGCGATTACACCTTCTGGGGTTTTATCGCCCCATGTGAAGGGCAAGGATCAGAATTATATCCTTGAAAAGATGAACGAATTTGCCGGCGGCACTGAGGACAATACTGAATCGGCGCGCCGGTTCAAGGCTGGAACGAACGATATAGGCCTCGCCGAGGATGATCCGTTTTTTGCTCGAAAGATCCTCGCAGAGGCCAACCGGAAGAATTTTTCAGAATTGGACGGACGCGACTATTCGAGCATTTCCGATGCGGAAGTCCTTGATAACTTTACGTATAATATCTTTCCCAACTTTTCTCCATGGGGAGGGTACATGCCGCAGATTGTCTATCGCTGGAGGCCATGGAAGGACGTCGATCATTGCCTGATGGAGGTTCGTATCCTGATGCGTACGCCGATTGGGCAGGACACGCCCAAGTCGGTTGAAATGCACATGATTCCCGATGATCAACCATTTTCTTCGGCAGCGCATTTGATGGGTCAGGGCCTCGCCGACGTATTCGATCAGGATATGTCCAACCTGCCATTTGTGCAGTCGGGGCTGAAGGCATCGGCCAACGGCGTGATCGAATTGGGCGCCTATCAGGACGGCAGGGTGCGCCATTTCCATCAGACGATGGACAAATATCTGAACCGGCAATTGCCCTAAAAAGGGATCAGGATGGAAATCAGCTTGAAAGGGCGCACGTTACTCATAACGGGAGCGTCGTCTGGAATTGGTGCCAATTTTGCAGCGGTCGCGGCAGCAGCGGGAGCCAAGGTCGTGCTCGGTGCGCGGCGTACGGACCGGCTCAATGCTGTGGTGACAGAGATTAAAGGCAATGGCGGGGAGGCGATTGCGGTCAAGATGGACGTGTCCGATCATGTGTCCACCGTTGCTGCGTTCGATGCAGCCGAATCCGCGTTTGGACCTGTGGATAGCGTTATTGCCAATGCCGGAATGAGCCTTGAAAGCCCCTTTCTCGAACATTCGGGCGATGAGTTCGATGCGCTGATGGCGGTCAATTTGAAGGGCGTTTTCCTGACCGTTCAGGAGGCCGCGAAACGGATGATGGCGGCCGGCTCTCAAACACGCGAACATGGCCGTATTGTGATCATCTCGTCCATCACCGCCAAAACAATCGAGCCAGGACTGGCATTGTACAGCGCCTCAAAGGCCGCGGTGCTCCAGATGGGAAAGGTGCTTGCGCGGGAATGGGCGCGCAAGGGCATCAATGTGAACAGCGTCCTGCCCGGCTATATCATGACCGAGATCAACGATCAGTGGCTCACCACCGAAGGGGGCAACAAGATGATCATGCGCTTCCCACGCAAACGCGTCATGGATATCGACAGCCTTGATCCCATGTTGCTTTATCTGTCATCCGATATGTCGCGCTTTGTGACCGGTGTGGGATTCACGATTGACGATGGACAATCATTGTAACCCCAAAAACTGTTTTACTCGATGATTCCGATGAGAGTGCCGACGGTATAGCTTTCACCCTCCGCTGCCATGACACGTAGCGTGCCTGCGGATTGCGCTTCAATCTCGGTCGTGGTTTTGTCGGTTTCGACCGTGTAAATGACGTCGCTCACTTCCACGCGGTCGCCATCCGCGAACATCCATTCCAGCAGCGTCATTTCGGTCGCGGACATGCCGATCTTCGGGATGCGAATTTCATTGGGCATGCCTATTTCTTCCAGTTCATCGTCGAGCGAATGGCATCCTTGATTTCGTCCTTCTTCGGGATCCATGCCTGCTCAAGCACGCTTGCCATCGGCACGGGCGAGAAGGCACCACCAATGCGATGGATTGGTGCCTTGAGTTCTCCGAACAGCGTTTCATTGAGCCTTGCAGCAATCTCGGCGCCCGTGCCATATGCCTTCACGGCTTCATGCAAGATGACGGCACGGCCAGTCTTGCGCACCGAGGCGAGCACTGTTGCCTCGTCATAGGGCGCGATGGTCCTCAGGTCGATGACCTCAACGGAAATGCCCTCTTCGGCGAGTTGGCCCGCCACTTCGAGCGCATCAAGCACCGTGCGACCATAGGTAATGATCGAGCAATCGCTGCCCGTTCGCGATATCGAGGCCTTGCCCAAGGGCACGCGATGGCCGGCAGGCGGTTCTTCGCCGGTAATGCCATAGCACAGGATGTTTTCGATAAAGATCACCGGATCATTGCTTGCGATTGCCGAGCGCATCAGCCCTTGCGCGTCTGCCGGATTGGATGGCGTAACGATGGTCAGCCCGGGGACATGGGCAAACCATGCTTCCAGCATATCGGAATGCTGCCCGCCAAAACCGACGCCAACGCCCGTGGTAGTCCGGACGACCAACGGGACATTGGTTTGTCCGCCCGACATGAAACGCAACTTCGCTGCATGATTGACAATCTGGTCCATGCAAACGGTCAGGAAATTCATCAGCATGATTTCGGCAATCGGGCGGAACCCGGCAAGTGCCGCCCCGACGCACGCCCCAACGATCGCCTGTTCCGAAATCGGCGTCGCGCGAATGCGGTGCTCGCCATATTTTTCGGTCAGCCCCGATGAAACCTTGAACACGCCGCCACCTTGCTTGGCTGCGACGTCTTCGCCGAGGAAAATGACACCTTCATCCTCTGCCATTGCTTCGTCGATTGCACGATTGAGGGCAGCGACCATCGTGAATTTCTGGCTCATGCCGCGATCTCCGTTTCGAATACGTCGATGCGCAATTCCTCGGGTCCGGGGAAGCGGC
>JANNLW010000157.1:0-3929 GCA_031397145.1 Sphingomonadales bacterium
TCGACAATTACCTCAACATCTGGGCCGCATTCGATATGCCGCGAGAGGATATGCTCGCGCTCTGGACGGCAATCACCTGCCCGGTGCTGATGATGTACGGCGCAAACAGTTGGGCCTCAAACCCGGAAAAGGATGGCCGAATCGAACATTTCAATACGGCAAGCGTGGTCGAATTCGAGAATGCGGGCCACTGGTTGCACCACGATCAGTTCGATCGCTTCATGGGAGAGTTGGCAGCATTCCTCTAGGCAAGCAATCGCATCTCGATTTGCGCCAATCGTGCGTCCGAAACACCAAGAACATCGCGCGCATAGGCTTCCACGCTGCCATGTGCATGCTCGATCTCTGAAAATGCGGTTTCCAGAAACTCGGGATGTACCGACATGAGTGTGCGAACGGCCTGTTCGTCCATTGCGGGGCCAAAATTGGAGCGTACCGTGGACGCCCCGGCCGCGATGCGACGCTCTATGTTTCCGGCCACATTGGTGAGCATATAATCCGCCATGACGTCATCCGGATGCACGCCCACGAGCTGATGCATAAGGCCTGCGGCCAAACCGGTTCGGTCCTTGCCGGCAAGACAATGCAACAAGGTGGGGCCTTCGCTTTGGTCCAATGCTGCAAAATAAAGCGTCAGAATCTCAACGAGTTTAGGGCGGAAAGGCATAGATTTGTAAAGAAGGACCATTGCGGCATGAGCTTGTTCGGCGGTCGTGACTTCGCGCGCTGCTTCGACATGCGGCGCATGTCCGGCGCCTGCAGTCTCGCCAGATGCAAAGAGCACGTCCGCGGAAAAACCGGGCGGACGGACACACGGAAACAAGGCCCGCTCGCTGTCCCCTCGCAAATCGATCACCGTCGAAAGATTGAGAACCGCAACGGACGCCAGATCGTCGTCGGTCGCATCGACATGCTGGCCAGACCGGAACAACCGTCCAGTCTTGAGCCGCGCTCCATCCCGACATGCATATCCGCCATAGTCTCTGAAATTATGTATGCCTTCCAAGGGCAATACTCGATCCTGCACTTGCCTTTTGCCTCCACTTGCTGTTCGCAGTTATGCCTGATGCGCTAGACGCCACGCCGTCAAGGGCTTTGCAACCGGGGAAGGCTCGTCAAACCATGTACTCACTGCTGTCGGGACTTCGCGTTATCGAGGCATCCTCGTTCGTAGCATCTCCGACGGCAGGGCTTTATCTTGCGCAAATGGGCGCAGAGATCATTCGTGTTGACCAGATTGGCGGCGGACCCGATTTCCATCGCTGGCCCAAAGCCGCAAACGGCGCGAGCCTCTATTGGGAAAACCTCAATCGGGCCAAGAAATCGGTCGCGCTTGACCTGGGAAGACCCGAAGGTCGCGATCTGCTTCACACGCTCATTGCCGCGACTGGCCAATTTGTGACCAATTTCCCGGTTGACGGCTTCCTGTCACACGAAACACTGTCCACCAAACGACCGGATCTTGTCACGGTGCGCGTGATGGGCATGGCCGACGGCGGACCGGCGCTGGACTATACCGTGAACTCGGCAGTCGGCTTTCCGGATCTTACCGGAACGGGCCCGGATCCAGTGAATCATGTCCTCCCTGCCTGGGATTTGCTGACCGGAGCCTACGCCGCATTCTCGATGATGGCCGCACTGCATTATCGTGCCGTAACCGGTGCAGGGCAGGAAATCCGTATTCCGCTTTCCGATGTCGCGATCGGCACGGTTGCCAATCTCGGCATGCTGGCGGAAATCTTGGCCACCGGCGGCAATCGCGAGAGGCTTGGCAACACGGTCTATGGGGCATTTGGCCGTGATTTCGTGACTGCCGATAATGTCAGACTGATGGTGATGGCCATCACGCCGCGTCAATGGACAGGGCTGGTGAAGGTCCTTGAAATTGCTGGAGAGGTCGCGGTGATTGAATCCAGCCTTGGTGTTTCATTTGGCAAGGATGAGGGCGTCCGTTTCGAACATCGGAACGCGCTATTCCCGCTTGTGGAATCTCGAATCTCGACACGAACACATGCCGAACTCAAGTCCGCATTTGACGCGAATGGTTGTTGCTACGGCCCTTATCAGACCATGAAGCAAGCGGTGCACAACCCTGTTCTCGTTGGGAAAAATCCAATTTTCGGGGTGAGTAAAAACCCAAGCGGACTGACCTATCCCGCAGCCGGGGCAATAGCATCAATTCCACAACTCGACAGGCTTCCAGCAAAGTGCGCTCCTTTGCTCGGCCAGCATAGCGATGAGATTCTCGAATCGGTGCTTGGTCTTTCAACCGGGGCGATCGCCGCTCTCCATGACAAGGGATTAGTGGCACAGGCATGACACAGGACTATACCCAAATCCGCGACGAAGTCGCCAAGCTCTGCCAGCAATACCCGGGCGAATACTGGCGCAAAAAGGACAAGGAGCGCGCTTACCCGACCGAGTTCGTCGAAGCGCTGAGCCAGGCCGGCTATCTCGCAGCGCTGATTCCTGAAGACTATGGTGGCGCGGGCCTGCCTATTTCGGCTGCAGCGGCGATCCTTGAGGAAATTCAGCTACAAGGCTGCAACGGCGGCGCCTGTCATGCGCAGATGTATATCATGGGCTCGCTGCTGCGCCATGGATCGGACGAGCAAAAGGCTGCTTATCTACCAAAGATTGCCACTGGAGAATTGCGACTTCAGGCATTTGGGGTAACCGAGCCGACGAGTGGCACCGACACATTGTCGCTCAAGACCACGGCAAAGCGCGATGGCGAACATTATATCGTCAACGGCCAGAAACTTTGGACGAGCCGCGCCGAGCACTCAGACCTCATGCTTCTTCTTGCACGTACTACTCCCCAAGAAAATACAGCCAAGCGGACGGATGGCCTGTCTGTCTTCCTCGTCGACATGAAATCAACCTTGGGAAATGGCCTCACCATCCGCCCTATTGAAACGATGATGAATCACTCAACGACTGAAGTTTTTTTTGAGAACATGCGTGTGCCTGCCGCCAACCTGATCGGGGAGGAAGGCCAGGGCTTCCGATATATTCTGTCCGGAATGAATGCGGAGCGTTTGCTGATCGCTGCGGAATGCATCGGTGATGCAAAATGGTTCATCGCCAAAGCAACGGCCTATGCCAACGAGCGGATCCTGTTCAATCGCCCCATCGGCCAGAACCAGGGCGTCCAGTTTCCCATCGCCCGCGCCTATGCCCAAATGCGGGCGGCCGAACTTATGGTCGTCGAAGGCTTGCGTAAATATGAGGCCGGTGAGCCGGTTGGCGAAGAAGCCAACATGTCCAAGATGCTTGCCGCCGAGGCAAGCTGGGCAGCGGGCGAGGCCTGTATCCAGACACACGGCGGGTTCGGGTTCGCTGCAGAATACGATATTGAACGCAAGTTCCGCGAAACACGTCTTTATCAAGTCGCTCCCATTTCGACCAACATGATCCTGTCCTATCTTGCCGAGCATGTTCTCGGCCTTCCTCGGAGCTATTGAATGAAGGACTGGATCGGACGCAAGATGATCCAGCACGATGTGCTGACACCCGGCCTGCTGCAGCGGCTCCGAGCAACAATCGATAGCGACGAAACTGGAGGGTGCGCTCCGCAAGGTGCGCATTGGTGTCTGTGTCTTCCGGATGCTCGAACTGACGCGCTGGATATTGACGGTCATCCAAAGCGCGGAGGGTTCCTGCCGCTCATCGCACTTCCCCGCCGGATGTGGGCCTCTAGTGCGATTGAATTCCATACCCCGATGAATGTCGGTTCAAACGTCGAGCGAAGATCGGTGATTGCCGATGTGGTTGAAAAGCAGGGTGGAAGCGGGCATCTCGTCTTTGTCAGCGTCGATCACGAAACGCACACCGATGGCATTCTGGCCGTCAGCGAACGACAGGTGATCGTCTACCGTGATGCCCCCAGCGCCCCACCCGCTCCTCCGGGAACCGGAGATCCCGAT
>JANNLW010000168.1:0-2414 GCA_031397145.1 Sphingomonadales bacterium
ATAACGGACGGAGCCTTGTCTTCCGTGACGATGTCAAGGCGACCGCGGGCGGGCTCCTTGATTGTCGCCATGATGATGAGTGCCAGGATGAGACCGGGAACACCCAGCACGAAAAAAGCGGCGCGCCATCCATGAGCTGTAGAAACATAGCCCGCGATATCCGACCCGAGCCAGGCTCCGATCGGCGCACCCAGGGCGAATACTGTCATTGCCATGGAGCGCCGGTTCGCCGGGAAGTAATCGGCAATGATTGAATTGCAGGCGGGTGTGCCACCAGCTTCTCCGACGCCCACGCCGATCCGTGCCAGCAGCAGGTCGATATAGCCTCGCGTATAGCCTGTCAGCGTCGTCATGAGGGACCAGACCGCCACCGATGCAGCCAATAGGGTGCGGCGGTTCGTCCGGTCGCACAGCCAGGACAGGGGAATCCCCATCGTCACATAGAAGAGCGCAAGGGGTATTCCGAGCGATGCCGCGCCGGTGTCCGTCAGATTGAGTTCCTTGCTGATCGGTCCGAGCAAGGTGGAAAGCACGTAACGATCGGCGATGCTGATCGTATAAACAAGCATCATGATGATAAGGACGTACCAGCGTTGCCCCAGCGTCGCGACCTGATCGGCGTTTATCGGCCCCGCCTGCGCACTACTCGCCATACTCGTTCCCCTCAGGTTGCGGCCAGTTCGGGCCCTAGAATTGCACGGAGCGGATCGAGATTGGAGGAGTAATTCTCCCACTGATCGACGCCGCTGCTGAATATGGGTTGTCTCACCTGTTCCGAACTCGCGGTGCGGACGGCGCGTTCGGTCTGGTGAAAGTTGATGCACGATTCTTCAAAGGGCAGTGCACAGAAATCGAGCATGCGGCGGACTTGCGTTTCGAGATCGGCAACAACGTCCTCATAGGTCATGCGCAAAATCCTTGCCGGAAGTACCTTGTCCCAATGATCCATCAACGCAACATAGTCTTTGTAATATTGGCCGATTTCCTCAAGCCCGTAGGTAAATTCCTGCCCCTCGGCGAAAAGCTGTTTGAACCCGCTGAAGCAGCACCCCATCGCCCCACGCCGCGCATCGATAATCTTTGCATTCGGCAGGATCATGTGGATCAGGCCGATATGGCGGAAATTGTTCGGCATCTTGTCGATGAAGAAGGGGGTGCCTTCCTTCCGATAGACACGCGTATCGCGGATGAACTCCTCGCCAAAGCGGGTTACTTCGTCGAGGTTAAGGTCGCCAAGATTGCCCGGATACTCGGGTTCCTCGCCAACTATCCGCTTTCGATCCAGTCGGTGTGCCAATGCGAAAATATTGGGGAGTTCCATCGTCCCTTCGACCTGGCTGTGGGATGCAAGGATCTGTTCCAGCAAAGTAGATCCCGCGCGCGGCAACCCGACGATGAAAATCGGATCGCGAGCGTCACAGCCAGCACCCGAAAAACGACTAAGCAATTCAGGCGTCACCAGTTCGCGCTGTAGTCGCATTTCCTTTGCCAGCCGCTCGGGGTCATATTTCAATTCCTCGCGCTTCAGGCGATTGCCCCGTTCATAATAGTCGAACGAGTCCTTGTACTTGCCGCGATCTTCGAGCGCTTTTCCCAGAGCAAAGCAGAGATGATATTGATCATCGAGCGCGGTGACAGGCGAAGCTTCGCGTTCGCGCATCTGGGCGATTTCGCCATCATCGAACCGATAGGTCTTTAGATTGGCAAGGCTCCAATAGGCGTCGCCACAATCCGGTTTGGATTGATAGGCACGCCTGTAGGCGGTGATGGCGTCGTCCTGCCTCCCGATGGTCTTGAGCGCATGACCATAGGTCAGGTTGATGCCCGGATTGTTCGGCATCGAACCGAGCAAAGCTTCGTAGACCAGCATGGCCTGATCAAAATTGCCCACGGCCAGATTTTCGTTTGCGTAAAGCATTTCGAATTCGGGATTGCCCGGTTCCTTGTCGCGCAACTCCGAGGCTTCGGCCAAGGCCTGTTCAAATTTCTGCCGCTTTCGCAGCACTTTCACATAGTCGAAATGGGCGCTGACGTTGTCGGGCTCCAGACCCTTGCAGGATTCGAGCAAAAACTCCGCCTCGTCATAGGCGATGAACTTCATGCCGATCTCGGCAAGGAGGCGCATCGCTTCGACATTATGGCCGTTGCTTTGCAGGAACGCACGGCAAAGCTGTTCGGCTTTGAAAATCCGTCCTTCCTGGATGAAACTGGCAACGCTGAGCAGTTCGGGCGGAAGCTGCGAAAGATGTGTAAATTGCGCGTGGGCAAATTCGGCGGGACCGCCCCGTCCCGCTGCGTCATGATATTTGGCAAGTTGGCGCCAGCTTGCAACCAGCGCGCCATTATGTGTCACCGCACGCTGATAGGCGGCGAGTGCCTCTTCGCTGCATTCGCTATCGCGGAGGCAATGCCCG
>JANNLW010000177.1:0-2297 GCA_031397145.1 Sphingomonadales bacterium
TGACCAGCAATTCACCCGCGCCGAGCTCTGCAAGCCGGACGGCATGGGCAACGGCATCAAGGCCAGTCGCTTTGCGACCGCCATGCGTGAAGACTTCCCAGCCACCTCCAACCTTTCGCGCATCGACCGAAGCAACGATGCACTGGCTACCAAAGCGATTGGCCAACTCCGCAACAAGTTCGGGCCGGGCGACTGCAGCACTGTTGACTCCAACCTTGTCTGCCCCCGCAAGAAGAAGCGCGCGGACATCTTCGGCAGAGCGCACGCCGCCGCCAACGGTCAGCGGCATGAAACACACTTCGGCCGTCCGCCCGACCATATCAAGCAGGGTGCCGCGCCCTTCATGACTGGCAGTAATATCCAGAAAGCATATTTCGTCAGCGCCTGCAGCATCATAGGCGCGTGCCACCTCGACCGGATCGCCGGCATCCCGCAGATCGACGAAATTGACGCCCTTTACGACCCGCCCGTTCTGCACATCGAGACAAGGGATGACGCGAATACGGACAGTCATAGCGCCGCCAAAGCAAGTGCTGTCGCAAGATCGAGCCGTCCGTCATAAAGCGCACGGCCGGTTATCACGCCTTCGATACCGTCCTTGGCATGCAGCGAAAGAACCCGGATATCGCTGATACCGGCCACACCACCCGAAGCGATAACAGGAATGTCGGTTGCACGTGCCAGATCGACCGTTGCCTCGATGTTGCAGCCCTTGAGCATGCCGTCGCGTCCGACATCGGTGAAGAGCAGAGCGGCCACTCCAGCATCCTCGAACCGGCGCGCCATGTCGATGATCGACACATCGGAGACATCCGCCCAACCCTTGGTTGCGACCATCCCGTCGCGCGCATCGACCGCCACGACGATTCCCCCGGGGAAGTCGGCGGCGGCTTCGCGCACCAGTTCTTGGTTATCCAGCGCCGCTGTCCCGATCACCACGCGTGAAACCCCAAGGTCGAACCAGCGCTCGATCGACGCCCTGTTCCGGATGCCCCCGCCCAATTGCACATGCCCTGGAAAGGCTCGGACTATCCGCTCGATCGCATCGGCATTCACCGCCTGCCCGGCAAAGGCACCATCGAGATCGACGAGATGGAGATATTCAGCGCCTGCGTCCGCAAAGAGGAGCGCCTGCGCCGCCGGGTCATCGCCATAAACGGTAGCGCGATCCATGTCTCCTTCAGCAAGCCGAACGACCTGCCCGCTCTTGAGGTCGATTGCCGGAAAAACAATGAGGGTCATGGCTTCCATTCCAGGAATCTGCTCAGGAATTCCAAGCCATAGCGTTGGCTCTTTTCGGGATGAAACTGCACGCCTATCCGGTTTCCTTCTCCAATCGCAGCGACAACTTGGCCGCCATGACTGGTGTAAGCCAACACGCCATCACCCTCGAAGGCAAAGCTGTGAAGAAAATAGGCTTCGCCGCTGAGAATGAGCGGGTGATCGCCCACTGGTTGGACGTCATTCCATCCCATATGCGGAATCTTGATTTCGTCCCTGACTGGCATGGCCCGGACGACGCCCCTGATCCAACCAAGACCTGCATGACGGCCATGCTCCTCGCCTGATTCCGCCATCAGCTGCATGCCCACACAGATTCCGAGAAATGGCCTGCCGCCCGCACCGGTCGCCACATTCAAGGCCTCGACCATTCCGTCGATCGCCGATAGCGCATTCATGCAATGGGCAAAGGCGCCGACCCCGGGAAGGACAATGCGATCCGCCGTCGCTACAACAGCAGGGTCGGCCGTGACCAGAACATCGCTTGCCCCCGCCGTCTTCAGAGCATTGCGAACCGACTGGAGATTGCCTGCGCCGTAATCGACCAGCGCAATCGTCACCTTCACAACATCCCCTTGGTGGATGGGATGCTATCGGTCTTGCGGGGGTCGATCTCGATCGCCTGTCGCAGGGCGCGGGCAAGGGCCTTGTAGCAGCTTTCAACGATATGATGATTGTTGCTGCCATAAAAATTCTCGATGTGCAGCGTGATGCCGGCGCTTTGGGCAAAACTCTGAAACCAGTGCTCGATCAGTTCGGTATCCCATTCACCCAGCCGGGGCGTTCCGAATTCCGCCTTGAATACCAGCCACGGTCGGCCGGAAATGTCGAGTGCGCAACGCGTCAGCGTTTCGTCCATGGGCGCATAGGCCGAACCATAGCGCGTGATTCCGCGCTTTTCGCCCAACGCCAGTGCTAGAGCTTCACCAATCGCGATGCCTGTATCTTCGGTTGTATGGTGCTGATCTATATGGAGATCGCCGACTGCCTTGACAGTCAGGTCGATAAGCGAATGC
>JANNLW010000239.1:0-4089 GCA_031397145.1 Sphingomonadales bacterium
CCGGCGATTTGATCTCTCTGGACGCTCCGGCGTTCGAAGGCATTGCCGCGATCCGCTTCGAGTCCGACCCGCGCCTCAACGGCCGCGCTTTTGCCGCGTTTAGCGGCATCCTTGTCGAAGGCCTCTGGTTCGTCCCGATCAGGGGCCAGAAGCGGTAAATCCAAACCTATTTCTTCACCGCAATCCAGTCATCGATCTTTTTTTCCAGCACCGCCATGGGCAGCGCGCCTGTCATCAGCACTTGTGCGTGAAACTCGCGCGGATCGAACTTGCTGCCGAGTGCAGCCTGCGCGCGTGCCTTGAGTTTCAGGATCGTCAGTTGGCCAACCTTGTAGGCGAGCGCCTGTCCGGGGATCGCGATATAGCGTTCGACTTCCGCAGTTGCATCGGTGCGGCCCGTGCCTGAATTATCGAGCATGTACTGGATCGACTGGTCCCGTGTCCAACCCTTGGCGTGGATTCCTGAATCGACGACCAGCCGCATTGCGCGGAGCATTTCGTCATTTAGCCCGCCAAAGCGGAAATAGGGATCGCTTTCGACGCCCAACTCTTTCCAAAGACTTTCTGCATAAAGCGCCCAGCCTTCGGCGTAGGCTGTGTTGCCGCCGAAACGCATGAAGCTGGGAAGGGCATCATTTTCCTGCGCCAGGCTGATCTGGAAATGATGGCCTGGAACGGCTTCGTGAAGATAAAGTGTTTCACTTTCGGGCTTCGAACGCGAAGGAAGGTCATAGCTGTTATAGTAGAACACACCGGGTCGCGATCCATCGGGCGTGCCCGATTGGTAGGATCCGCCAGCATCGGTTTTTTCCTTGTAATCAGGAACCGGCCGGATCTCGAGCGGGCTTTTCGGGATGGTCGAGAATTGCTCGCGGACACGTTCGTCAACCTTCCTGCCGATTGCGAGGAATGTATCACGCATATCCTCCTTTGAGGAGAATTTGAACTTCGGGTCGTCGCGGAAATAGTTGAAGAACGCCTTGAGATCTCCGCTAAAACCGGTTTGTGCGCGGATGTCGTCCATCTGTTTGCGAACGCGAGCGACTTCGCTGAGGCCGAGAGCATGAACTTCATCTGCACTCAACTTCACTGTGGTGTTGGATTCGATCAGATAATCGTAGAGTTTGGGGCCTCCCTTCATGGCGACAAGGCCAACCCCGTCACGAGCGGCGGGCAGATACTCGTTCTTCAAAAAGTCACGCAGGCGCGTGTAGGCCGGGATGATCCCCATCTTGATCGTGGCGGCGTAGTCCGAGCGAAGCCGAGATTGGTCAGTCGCGCTGATGCCTTCGGGAAAGAGCTTGATCGGCCCATAATAAGTCGATCCCTCGACACCCTGTGCCAGCTGCAGGTTTAATTGGTCGATTACATTGTTGACCACCAGCCTGGGCTGGACAACGCCGGATTTCATGCCTTCGCGAAAACGACCAATCGCGCGGTCGAGTAGGAGTATAAACTCGCGGTGACGCTTCAGGTTATTGTCATAGTCGGCAAGCGTCTTGAAAGGCGCGGCCCCCTGACCCGAAGCAAGGTCAGGGTAGAAGGTGTGAAAACCGAAAAAATGGTCGATCGGCCGAACGGCGGTCAGCGCGAGCATGTCTGGCTGCAAACCACGCAGGGTGGTGTCCGCCTGCCATTTGAAAACGTCATAGGAAATCCGGTCGGTCGCATCGAGCGCATTGCGATCAATCGACGTGAGACGTTTCAATTCCTTTTCGGTCGCCTTGCGCTCGGCGGCGAAATAGCCATCCGAAATATAGTCTCCAAGGCGATCGGCATATCGCAAGTCACCGCGGAACAATGCGCTGATCGGGTTCCTTTTGAGATTGTCCTCATCGCTGTCGGCAAAAAGCTGCTTCAGTTGTGCAGCTTCGTTTGGCTTTTCGGCAGGTGCGGCCTGAACGGGCGATGATATGGCAGTCGGGGAGAGACCGGCAAGCAAAATGGCGGCGATGCGCAGGGACATAAATGGGCTCCGGACTTGGAAGGACGTGTTGCTGGGCCCCTAAACTATCGTCTGTCAAAAGCACAACTGTTCGATCAAGCAGCCTGCGTGTTCGATGAAAAGCGGTTCCGGGGAACAGGGAGCCTCCCCGGAACCGCATCCAATTCGCTCCGTACCGAGCTGTTACCAGTAAAAGCCCCGGATCACGTTTCGGACTATTCCAGTCCTCATGTCGACCAACAGCACGTCATCATAATGACGCACCCAGCGCTGCGAGCCATAGGCGGGTGGCAGCCGGTAATAGGCCGGATTTGCGATCACATAGCGCGGACCGTAATAGCCCGGCTTCAGGCGATAACCATTGCCAAAGCTTTGATAATGGAAAGGCGCGCGCCAGTTGCCGCGCCGATAGACCTGCGCGTGTCCGCGGCGATAATCGCGCCAGTCCTCACGATATTCGCGTCGGGAATCGCGATAGTCCTCACGGGCATCTCTCACATCGTGGCGATCACCGGTGCGATAGGCCTGACGAAGATCGCGGCGATCGTCTCGAATATCCTGCCGATCGCGGGCGAGTTCTCGCTTGGACGTCGCTGCATTTGCGGTTGCCGGAACAAGGCTGGCGACCAAAAGGGAAAGTGTAATGATCTTGCGCATCATGTGACTCCTGTCGATATTGACCCCGACGCAATGTGACTATGCGATTTAAATTGAACGCAACTGGAATGAAGTTGTCAGCATTCAGAAAGGTCGGTCGCTAACCGAAAAGCACTTCGGCAGCCAGACCCCACATTCTCTCGGACGATGCTGCGATAAGGCCCGTGCGCCCGTCTCCCACTCGATATTCGCTGCCGTCCGGGCGTCGAACCACGCCTCCTGCTTCCTCGACGAACAGTGCGCCGGGTGCGTGGTCCCAAGGCAAGCTGCGTTCGAAAAGTGCAATGTCATTCTGGCCCAGGGCCAATCGTGGATATTGCTCTGCCGCGCATCGCACAAAGGGGGCGATATCGAACTTGTTTTTCACACGTCGCGAAACATCGGCCCGGCGCTCGGAACTGAGAAACTTCATTCCCAATTCGGCGATCGGCAACGGAGCGCCGCATTCCCGGGCCGTGATCGGTTGCTTGTTGACGAACGCGCCGCCGCCAGCAACGGCATGGCACATCCGGTTGGCAATGGGATCGAAGATCCAGCCTGCGCGGCGATGGCCATTCTCCAACAACGCAATCATCAATCCAAACGGCGTCTTGCCTTCGGCAAAATTGGCTGTGCCGTCGATTGGATCAATCAGCCAGACAAGTCCTTCATTGATACCATTGGCCAATGCGGGATTGGCTTCGCAGGCTTCTTCGCCGACAATGCTCGCCGCGGGCAAGAGAAGGTGCAAACCCTTAGCCAGCCGCACCTCACTCTCGCGGTCAGCCGCTGTCACGATTTCGCCAGCCGACTTCTCTTCGATCTCATGGGCGGCAAGATTGCGAAAGCGCGGGAGGACAATCGTCTCCGCGGTCTCGCGGAGCAAGGCTTCCACGTGCAATGACAGCGGATGCATCAGGCTGGCATCACAACCTGGCCCAATCTCGGAAAATGAACGCAGACGGTCCCGGCCTTGGGATCGTCACGCATTACCGCGACATCGCGGGACGTCAGCCTGACAAGCGAACCGGCAACGGGATCAGCACCCGGATCCTCGGTGCGGACGGTCACCTGCTGGCCGGGGCTAAAACCGGACGTCGGTTCAACGAGTTCGGTGACGGATGCAGTTGATGCCTTGGCGATATCGAGTGCGTCCTGCGCCGAGATCTCGGTGGAATGGCCGTGCCCAATCGCCGCCACGCGTCCATGCCAGGCCCGAACATGGGGAAAGGGGTTAAGGACAGGAGCGTCCGGTTGTCCGAAGTCGGCGCGCATCTGGAACCATGTGTCCATGAAAAAGGCAAAATCCGCATAGCCGGGCGCTTCGCCTCCCATAAATGCACGGCCATCCGCCAAGGCATCCTCGGCCCGGGCAAGGCTGGCTTCGAATTGGGCTTTCAGATGGGGAAAGGCGCTCCTCACCCGTTCCTTGTCAAAGCCAAACAAGGCCTTTCGATCCGCCCAGAACCCATCAGGTATAAAGTCGAGCACCGGCCCCATTGCGGTGC
>JANNLW010000295.1:0-1109 GCA_031397145.1 Sphingomonadales bacterium
CCAGCCGGGGAACGCCATCGCAAGGTCGCGAGCACCGGTTGCAAGGATCAGTCGATCAAAGCCGACCAGCCAGGAGCGGTTAGAGTCAGCCAGCCCAACCACCTGTTCGGGCAAGCTCGCGACTGCAGGCCCATTGCGATAAACGCCCCACGCGCTGGTGCCGAGACTGACTTCGACCCCTGCTTCCATTGCGGCGCCTAACCCCGGCGCGCTGTTAAATATAGCTTCAAGAATCCGTTCGCTATTCTGGACTGCTGCCGTCATCCGGCCGCCAAAATAGAGCGGAACATCATTGCCCATGAGAACGCCCGACACGGGATTCTCATCGACCAGTAAAACCGACGCGCCAGCCCCAGCGCCTTCGAGCGCTGCAGCGATTCCGCTCGGGCCAGCACCGATTACAACAAGATCATATCGTGTTTCGGGTGGGGGAAATTTTCCATTGATCGCATGGAGATCTGTGCGGTTCGCGCCTGACGACATCATACTGCCTCCAACGCCTGAGAGAGGTCCGCGATCAGATCATCCACATGCTCAAGTCCGATCGACAGCCGCATCGTGCCGTCGGTTATCCCACCCGCAAGCCGTTCTTCTCGTGCAACCGCATAGTGGGTTGTGCTCGCCGAATGACAAATGAGCGTCTCGGATCCTCCCAGGCTGACGGCCAGTTTCATGAGTCGCAAGCGATCAAGCATGCGAAATGCCTCCGCTTCGCCGCCATGAAGGTGGAATGAAAAAGTGGAGCCTGCCGCGCTGCATTGCCGATCGTAAACGGCACGCTGGGGGGAGCCATCCGGCAGGAAGCCCAGATAGGTCACGCCAGAGACCTTGGCATGATCACGCAGGTATTCGGCAACGGTTCGCGCATTGCTCATCGCGCGTTCGGTGCGGACGTGAACAGACTCCAGCGAGCGCAAGACCAGCCATGATGTATAAGGATCGAGGTGGTTGCCCAGCGTCGTTCGCAACAGTCTCAATGGTTCGATCAACTCCTTTCGCCCGCTGACGCCGCCTGCAAGCAAATCACTATGTCCGCCACAATATTTGGTGAGCGAGGTCATGCACAGGTCAACGCCATGCTCGAGCGGGCGCTGGGCAAAAGGACCAAG
>JANNLW010000377.1:0-7716 GCA_031397145.1 Sphingomonadales bacterium
GCCTCAAGACAACGCGTGTCCGTTCGCTGGATGGCGAACAGATCATCATGTCCAACGACAAGCTGCTCGACATGCAGATCCGCAACCTCAACGGGATTGCCGAACGCCGCGTCCTTCTGCGCTTGCCACTGCATTATGCAACCGATCCCGATCAGATTGCGGAACTGCCGATCAAGCTCAAGGCAGTGGTGGAAGCCGTCAAGGACTGCCGTTTCGATAATGCGGTGCTGGCTGAATTCTCCGCCAATGCGATCATGCTTGAACTGGTGTTCCATGTGACGCGTGGTGCTGCCGAAGTGCGTGACAAGGCCCGCCACGATGTAATGCTTGCCGCGATCCGCTGCCTGAAAGAGGCGGGGGTGGCCTTTTATTCTCCCGAATCCGACAAGGCCTAAACGTCCACATCGTCCAGTGACAGGAGCGAGGCATTGCCACCGGCACTGGTCGTGTCGGTGCTGGTGACCCGCTCGGCGCAGAAGCGGTGGAGATAGTTGGGGCCACCGGCCTTGGGGCCAGTGCCCGACAGGCCTTCGCCACCAAATGGCTGGCTGCCGACAATTGCCCCGATCATCGAACGGTTGACATAGAGATTGCCGACCCGCGCCAGTGCTTCAGCCGTTTCGGCATTGCGTGCGATGCGGCTATGCAGGCCCATCGTCAGTCCAAATCCCTTGGCGTTGATTGCCGCGAGTGTCTCCTCAAGCATGCCGGATTTCCATGTTGCAACATGGAGGAGCGGTCCGAACCATTCCTGCTGAAGATCTCCAATGGAGTGCAGCCGGATTACAGTTGGCGGCACGAAATGGCCGTTGTCCGGGACAGCGATGGTATGAATCCAGTCCGGTTTGCATCGTTCGCGATGTGTCATCAGGCGTGTGCAGGCCGCATCATCGATGACCGGCCCGACGTCGGTCATGGGATCTGACGGATCCCCGACGACCAGCGTATCCATCGCGCCAGCCAGCATTTTAAGCGTATCTTGTGCAATATCCTCCTGAAGCAGGAGCAGCCGGAGTGCAGAGCAGCGTTGCCCAGCCGAACGAAAGGCAGACGTGACGACATCCTGCACGACCTGCTCGGCCAGCGCGGTCGAATCCACGATCATCGCATTGATTCCGCCGGTTTCCGCGATCAGAGGTACAATCGGGCGCGTGTCATCGTCGAGCAGCGAACGGGCAATCTTCTTTGCCGTCGCCGTAGAGCCCGTAAAGGCAACACCAACGATCCGCGGATCGGTGATCAGCGCAGCGCCAATATCGGGGCCGCCCACCAACAGGATCAACGCGTCAGCAGGGATGCCCGCCTGATGGGCGAGGGCGATGGCACGTGCAGCGATCAATGGCGTTTGTGGCGCAGGTTTGGCAACGACGGTATTTCCGGTCACCAGCGCGGCGGCAATTTGCCCGAGGAAAATGGCGAGCGGAAAATTCCACGGCGCAATACAGGCCCAGACTCCACGCCCTTCGTACCGAAGGACGTTGCGTTCTCCGGTCGGGCCGGGAAGATCGACGCGGGCCAGACCATCACGTGCCTGCTGCGCATAGTAGCGACAGAAATCGACCGCCTCGCGGACTTCGCCCAATGCATCGGAAATTGTCTTTTTCGCTTCGTTGACCGCGATCGACATCAACTCGGCCCGGTTCGCCTCAAGCAGATCGGCGAGGCGGTCCAGACACTGCGCGCGCGCTTCAAGCGGCGTCGATGACCATTCCGGAAAGGCGGCGGCGGTCCTTTTCACGACCTCGGCAGGGCTCGGCTGCAAGGCCAGACCCTCCGCCGGGGGTGCTGCAAAGCGCAAGGATTGTGCCGTTTCACGAAGGATGGTCCGATCCTGGAGATCGATGCCACTGCTGTTCTTGCGCAGGTAACCGAACAGGTCCTCAGGCAACGGGATCGAGGGGTGCCGTGTTCCGCCAGCGGCCTGTATCTTTGCGACGGGATCGGCAAGCAGAGTCCTGTCATCGAGATTTTCATCGGCAAGTTGATGAACAAAGCTTGAGTTCGCGCCATTCTCCAGCAGTCGCCGAACGAGATAGGCGAGCAAGTCCCTATGCCCGCCAACGGGCGCATAAATGCGGCAATGATGGCCTTGATCGCGAACGAGTCGCTCATAAAGGCCTTCTCCCATGCCATGAAGCCGCTGGAATTCGAAGTCGCGCGCTTCGCCTGCCCATTCCAGGATCGTCGCAACCGACAAGGCGTTGTGCGTTGCAAAGGCGGGGTAGATGTTCTTTGCGTCAAGCATATCCCTTGCGCATGCGAGCCATGACACGTCTGTAGCTGCCTTGCGCGTGAACAAAGGATAGTCGGAAAGCCCCGATTCCTGCGTCCGTTTGATCTCGCTGTCCCAATAGGCGCCCTTGACCAGGCGGGCAGCGATCCGACGCCCGGTTGCGGCACCCAGTTCGTCGGCCCAGCGAACCACCGCACTCGCCCGCTTGGCATAAGCCTGGATCGCCATGCCAAGTCCGTCCCAACCCTTGAGTGATGGCAGGCGTGCAATACGGCCGATGATGTCGAGACTCATTTCCAGCCGCTCCGATTCCTCGGCGTCAACCGTCAATGCGATGTCCCGTCGTGCGGCCGCTTCGCACAATGTCTCGAGCAAGGCTGAAAGCATGGGCACGCATTTGTCCCAATGCGCGACTTCGTAGCGGGGATGGAGCGCGGAAAGCTTGACCGAAATTGAATGTCCGGCCCCTGTGGCCTCTATGGCTGCGAGATAGGATGCGAAGTAGCGTTCGCCGTCTGCAAAGGTACGTGCAGCTTCGCCCAGCTTGTCAAAGCTTGCCGTGAACCCCTTGTGCTCGGGTCGGGCCATTCTTTCGGTCGCTTCGGCAATGGTGCGGCCCATCACGAAGATTTCGCCCATCATCCGCATCGCCGCACCGACGGCCTGTCGCACGAATGGTTCGCCAGCCCGGGCAATCAGTCGTCGAAGCGTTCCTGCTTCATCCTTTTCGCTGACCAGCGCGCGGCCGATCACGAGGCCCCAGGTCGCCGAATTGACGAGCGTCGAATGCGATTTTCCGGAATGGGCGCGCCAGTCTGCGTCGCCCAGCTTGTCTGCGATCAGCGCATCGGCCGTTTCCGGGTCCGGTACACGCAAGAAAGCTTCGGCGAGCGAAAGCAGCGCCACGCCTTCATGCGTGTTCAGCCGATATTCCTGGAGGAACTGGTTGACCCAGCCAGAACCTTGCGCCGCACGCAGATCGCCTATGAGTTCGGTTGCGCGATCAATGATTCGCCCCCTTTCCTGAGGCGTTGATCCGGCGCGGGCAATGAGCGGTTTGAGCACATCTGGCTCGGGCGCACGATAGAGATGGCGCATAACGGACGTTGCGGAATCCATGACCTTTGACTCTTGCCTCGTTGGGGCCGTATTTCGGCGGCGTGATTTGGTGCCGTTGTAATAATATTACGCGTGCAAAGCGAGAGGAAAGCCCATGCCCGTTGTGACGAAGGAAGAATTATTGGCCAAGGTTGGCACTGAAACCGGCGTATCCGAATGGATGACAGTCGATCAGGAGATGATCGACAAGTTTGCCGATGCAACGGGCGATCATCAGTTTATCCATGTGAATCCCGAAATGGCGAAGATGACTCCGTTCGGGACAACCATTGCACATGGCTTCCTGACACTTTCATTGATGCCTGTCCTGTCTGCCAAGGCCGATCTTCCAAGACTTGATGGGATCAAGATGGGCGTCAATTACGGCTGTGACAAATTACGGTTTCTGGCGCCGGTAAAGTCCGGCAAGCGGGTGCGTGCGCGCTTCAAACTGGCATCAATGGAAGAGAAGCGCCCCGGCCAGTGGCAGCAACTGCAGGAAGTGACTGTGGAGATCGAAGGCGAGGACAAGCCCGCCCTGATCGCCGAGTGGATCAGCCAGTTTTTCGTATAACGAGTCCCCCGCCCGCTTGCGGGAGGGGTTAGACGTGGGGGGTCTTTGAGCCTCCCCGCTTCTTAAAACAGTCCCACCCCCAGCCCCTCCCGCAAGCGGGAGGGGAGTATCAGGAGAAATCCCATGCGTGACGCACTCATCGTTTCCACCGCCCGCACCCCGATCGGCAAGGCCTATCGCGGGGCGTTCAATGCCACGACCGGAGCCACTCTCGGTTCCTTCTCGGTTGCCGCCGCTGTCGCGCGGGCGAAAATCGACCCTGCAGAAGTCGATGATTGCGTGTGGGGTTCGGCGCTGCAGCAAGGCGTGCAGGGTGGCAATATCGGGAGGCAGGTTGCCCTGCGCGCGGGTTTGCCAGTCACCGTGTCCGGCATGAGCATCGATCGCCAATGTTCCTCTGGCCTGATGACCATCGCCACGGCTGCAAAGCAGGTGATTGTCGACCGCATGGATGTCGTTGTGGCCGGTGGGCAGGAATCGATCTCGCTTGTCCAGACCAAGGAAATGCGCGTCGGTCGCGACGACGCTCTCGTGGCGATGCACCCGAACATTTATATCCCGATGCTGCAAACGGCGGAGATCGTCGCGAGTCGTTACAGCGTGAGCCGCGACGCGCAGGATGAATATGCCTTCCAGTCGCAGCAGCGCACGGCCGCCGCACAGGCTGCGGGCAGGTTCGATGATGAAATTGTCCCGGTTTCGACCAAGATGGGCGTTGCCAACAAGGAAACCGGCGAAGTCACTTTCCATGACGTGACCCTCTCCAAGGATGAAGGCAATCGCCCGGAAACAACGCTTGAAGGCCTCAAGTCCTTGAAGCCGGTAATCGATGGCGGCGTGATCACCGCTGGGAATGCCAGCCAGCTGTCCGATGGATCTTCGGCAGTGGTTGTGATGGAGGCAGCTTTGGCGGCGAAACGTGGCCTGACTCCGCTTGGCCGGTATGTCGGCATGGCCGCGGCAGGGACGGAGCCGGATGAAATGGGCATTGGCCCAGTCTTTGCGATTCCCCCGCTCTTGAAGCGTTTCGGCCTGAAAGTGGACGACATCGGCCTTTGGGAATTGAACGAGGCGTTCGCGGTGCAGGTACTTTATTGCCGCGACAAGCTTGGCATTCCCAATGAGCTTTTGAACGTCAATGGCGGCTCGATTTCGATCGGGCATCCCTATGGCATGACGGGAGCACGCTGCACCGGCCATGCCTTGATAGAAGGCAAACGACGGGGCGCAAAATATGTGGTCGTGACGATGTGCGTCGGCGGCGGTATGGGCGCGGCAGGATTGTTCGAGGTCCTCTAAAGGACGGACTTCCAGGCGGGCGGAGGGATTAATACTCCGCCCTCCAGCGCAAACCTCTCGTCCCTGTCCCTCGCGAGCAGCAATGCCCCGTCGAGATCGACCCAGTCTGCCCCTTGCGCCGCGAGGAACGCTGGAGCGATGCCAAGGCTGGTGCCAAGCATGCAACCGATCATGACCTTGAACCCCATCGCCTGTGCTTGCGTCTTGAGCGCAAGCGTCTCGGTCAGCCCGCCCGCCTTGTCGAGCTTGATGTTTATCGCCTGATAGCGACCCCGACATCGTTCAACGTCGGCGCGATCCTGGACGCTTTCATCGGCACAGAGCGGGATGGGGGAATCGATACCATCAAGAAGATGCTCTTCACCGGCTTTGACGGGCTGTTCGATGAGTTCAACGCCGTAGGGACGGAGCGAGGCCGCCCTTCTAGCGACGTCATGCCCGGTCCAAGCCTCATTGGCATCGACGATCAGCCGCGCTAGCGGAGCACCGCGCCGGACGGCAGCGACGCGCTCACTATCGTCGTCGCCTGAAAGCTTCACTTTGATCAATGATGTTTTTGACGCAAGTCGGCCGGCGTCGGTTTCCATTTTGTCAGGCAAGCCGAGCGAAACGGTCATCGCAGAGACGAGTGGCTGGGGAGCCGCCATCCCGGCCAGTTGCCAGACCGGCATGCCCGCCTTGCGCGCTTCCAAGTTCCAAAGGGCACAATCTACAGCGTTGCGCGCCGCACCGGGGGGCAGGAGGTGTTGAAGCGTCTGGCGGTCAAAGTCTGGGGGCAAGGCGGAAATCTGGGCAGCACAGGTTTCGGCTGTTTCACCCTTGTAATAGATGGGCGTGCCTTCACCCCAGCCGGCGAACGCGCCGTCGCGGGCTTCCACGACGATTACGTCGACATGAGTCTTGGAGCCGCGCGAGAGGATGAACGCACCGGCAACCGGCCAGCGCTCAATCGAGGCGATGAGCTTCAGGGTCAGGGAACTTCGGGTTCAGGCTTCTTTTCGGCGTAAGATTCTTGCATCTGCTTCATGAAGCAGCCCGCCCAGCCGCCTCCGCCCACAGTCGGCTCCGAACAACTGCTGGGAGCCTTGTTTGCCACGTCCAGCGTCGCCTGCGAGCGGATCGCCCAGCTTACCCTGTCAGGAGCATCCTTTCTGAGACTTTCGCGGAAAGGTTTGGGGATACGATATCGTTCGCTTTCGGGTGCCACGACACAGATCGTGTCTGACGGGCACTTGTCATCACCGAAGATGGTGAGCGAGCGTTGCTGGGCTGCGGCTGGGGCGGATGCGGCCAGCGGCACGAGTGAGAGCGCAAAGGCAAGGATGAGTCTCATAACGCGATGATCTTCAGTCATTTTTGATGAACGCGCAATGACCAAGATCAAATTCGTTTCGAAAGTGCGATCGCGGCTCGACACCCGATCCGGATTGCGGCGGTCATAAGCGGATAGGCGGGAGCGCGTTCGGCCCCTTCGGCCATTGCGGTGGCCTTGTGTTCAACTTCTTCTGCACGGAAATCGGTGATCGCAGCGCTCAGTTCGGGATCATCCAGCCCGATCTCCGCCAGCTGCTCGCCATAATGATTGTCGATCTCGGTTTCGATCGCCACAGTGCACGCCATGGCGGCTTCGGGTCCGATAGCGGCCGTCACCGCGCCAAGCGCAAATCCCGCAGCATGCCAGAAGGGCTGAAGCAAGGTCGGGCGGACGCCGCGTTCGGCAACCAAGGCGTTGAACCGGTCAAGATGGCGCTGCTCCTGCGCGGCCATGTGGCGGATTGGACGCGCCGATGGATGGCGGTTGCCAAGCACCGCGAGTTGCCCGGCATAGATGCGCGCCGCGCCATATTCGCCGGCCTGATCGACGCGGATCATCGATTTGGTGCTTTCGCTAATCACGCCTCGCGCCGTTTCAACGTCCAGAAAACCAGAAGCGCCCCGCCAATCGAAAAGATCGCGTTGAAACCGGCAAGCGATATCGGTCCAAGCGTCCATTGCGGCTGGTTGCAGCTCACCAGTGGCGCGGCCATGATATCAGACATCACGTCGCCGCTTCCCGTGCCGGGCGCTCGGGTACAGGCCGTGATTCCGTCCCACCATTTATATTCGACGCCCGCATGAAAGATGCCGACCAGTCCGCTCGCCAGGATCGCGAACGCGGCCATATACACGAACAGTCGCCGGGTCCCTGCGTCGCGGGCCAAAAGTGCCATAATCGCGAAAGCTATAGCTGCTTCATGCGGCCAGCGCTGCCAGTAACACATTTCGCACGGGAAAAGCCCGCCGATATGTTGCGAACCCAAGGCCCCGGCCATCAACGCGGCCGGGATCGCAAATGCGAGCCAAGCCGCCTTGCGGATCGTTGTCATGGCTATCGGCTTCCCTTGCGAGCAGCTGTGCCATTGGCACTCTGGTTGCGCGAGAGCCGCCCCAGAGTTTCAAGCGCGTAATGAAGCTGGAAGTCCTTTATGCCCTTGGCCTTCAATTCCTCGGCCGTCTGGGTAAAGCGCGGATC
>JANNLW010000394.1:0-9397 GCA_031397145.1 Sphingomonadales bacterium
GGGCCCCGGGCCAAGAAAGGCAATTTTTGTTCCGTCAGGCGAAAGGCTGGCATAGGCAATGGCTTCCCGGGCTCCAAAGGCGGCGGCAGCATCGATCGGCGTAGCGACCTGCCCCCAAGAGGCAGACGACAATAATACGGCTGAAGTTACCGCCAGCGACAGGCCACGCATATCGTTCTCCCAAACATGTGCTTTGTTGCCAATCACTGTTGCGATATTATTTGAGGCGCGCAAGTATTCCGATGGAAACGAAATTACCAATCGATCTGGAGCGTGTCATCGAGCGCCAATCCAGAATAGCTTCAGCGACAGTCAAGGCACAGGAAGCCCATGTTTTGCTTCATGCAATCACGACTGGGTGTATGAGTGGCGAATGGATAGACGCTGTCTTCTGCAGTCCTAGCGTTGCGCCTGCCCGGACTGGCCTGCATCGACCGGCATGCCAATACCAAAGGCCTTCATCTTTGCGATCTCGTCCTGGGTCTCCCGAAGGTCTCGGATCGCCATATCGTGCAGGCGCTGGTCTTCGGCCGTTCTTCGATCAAGAAGTTCATGCGATGGTTTGGAAGATCCAAACATGGCCGGGCGAATTGAAAGTGCTGCCAGGAAGATGAGGCACACAGCGACCAACAGGCCGAAAACAATTGTGCGCTGTTGTTGTGAAGTCATCTGCAAATACCGCCCCTTATATTATAGATTAAACAATATATTATCTTACACACAACAAAATTATTTAAATAAAAATTGGCCCATACAATAACACTGAGCCTTAGTTTAAAGAACAATGCATTATTCTGCATCGCCTTTGGGTCGCATTTTTAAAATACACTATCCAATCGACGTGTAAACCGCCCAATTATCAATGTCCCGCAATGAACCGGTCGACTTGGCAAAAGTTAATATTGGTTGAGACGCGATTTGCTACAGGAACAACAGGTGGTTCAGTCAAGGCAAAAATCCAGCAACGACCAGACATGGACTTTGTCGATTATAGTTCCGAACGCGCCAAGACCATGACATAATCTGCCATGCCCAATCCGCCACCCGAGTCGCGCATTGTCGTTTCGTCGCTTTTCAGACTTTCGCTGAATCATTTCGGCTCCTCGCGCGAACGGCGCGAACTATTGCTCGCGAATACGAATATCTCTGGTGAAGAAGTTGACAATTTGAGCCAAGCGTTGCCGCTTCCTGCGTTCCTTACTTTCCTGCGCAATTTGGCCGCACTTGAAGGCGAAGACTGGTTCCTCAGGCTGCCCAGAATCTGGAGCGAAGCCGCGCAGGCAGGTTTTGGATTGACGCTGCGAAGTTCACCGGATTTTGCAACCGCGATTCAGCTGATGCTTGAATTTTCGCCGCTGAGATGGCCGATGGTCAAACTGACTTTGGAAGGAACTCCTCGGTCACAGGCACTGATACTGGTGCCAGATGGCTCGATTGATGCAAGCGCTTGGCGAGTGGCGGTTTTTATCGCCGCCCTAAACATCATGACTTATGCTCAAAGCATTGTTGACCAGGAGGCCTCGGAAATCACATTTGCGTTTGCTGGCCCCGCCCCAGCCTATGCAGCGCAATTGGAAAAGGAGCTTGGCGCGAACGTCAGTTGGAGCAATCCTTCTACAAGGTTCATTTTCCCGAACGCTTTGGTGTCGCGCAAGTCGCCATTTGCTGACGCAGCAACGTTTTCAACTTCGATCAACGCCCTGCGCGCGCGCGCTGAGCGCGTCAAAAAAGCTCAATCCCTCACAACCCGTGTCAGCCAATGTCTGATCGGTGTTACCGAAGGGAGGATCGACGCCCATGAAACGTCGGCCCGGCTTGGTTTGTCGCACCGCTCGTTCGAGCGTGGACTTACATCGGAAGGAACGACATTTTCCGAACTCCTCGATCATTCTCTAAAGGCCCGTCTCGAAACCCTGCTCTCCGGCCGACGATCAAGCGGCGAGGAGCTTGCGCTCAAGCTTGGCTATGGAGATTCGACCAGTTTTTATCGGGCAGTACGCCGCCTTTATGGCGAGCCGCTATCCTCGTTGCGCAAAAGGCTGAATGGTTAGCCCAGCCCTGAGAGGCTCACATGTTGGCGCGCTGGCCTAACGATCAGCTTTTGGTTCACGCATCCGATCCCTAATCCGCCTGAGCCTTGTATAGGCCGCGCTCATGAAACGAGCCGCTGGCGGCAGCTCAAGAATTGAGGTGTCGTTCAGTGAGTAATGCCTGCTGAATGCTTCATTGTGGTTATAGTCACCCTTGATGCTGTATTCGAGCGCCAGATCGCTCTCGTCAGAGAGCAACTTGCATGCATGGCGATCGAGCAGTGGCATGATCGCAAGCGTATAAGCGATCGGCCCGGTTAGCCGGAACACGCCGATCCGACCAACGCCATTCCACCAAGGTTGATATGTATCAATGTTCGAAAGGACCCTTTTGATAACGGCGCGTAGGAATGGATGGCCCGGCGCAGCAATCACGTGCCATTGCTGCAGTTCTCCCCCGGCGATGTGAAAAAGATCGGGGTGAAGACCAAAGTCCTGATGAGGCTCTCCTTTCCCGTTTCGCCATCTCGAAAGGATAAATTGTTCATCTCCACTGATGACTTCATCAATTGGTCGCGTAAACCGGCTCTTGATATCAAGATAAACCCCACCAAGCCGATAGATAACAAGATATCGGAAAAGGTCCGCACGTGCGGCCCCGTATTCTGGCCTGATCCTGCGATAGGACTGCAGCACTTCAGCAGGATAGTGATCGGCAATGAAAATCTCGATTGCGGCATCATCGTAGAGCCTATGTTCCCACTCCGGATTGGCCCCAACAAGGATGTCGAGATTACGTTGAAGAGCAACTGGCAATGGCAGGCAGGGATAGGTTTGGTGAATGATATGTGGGATCCGGGTTTCGGATGCAATTGCAGGCAAATGCCGCTCCCAAGAATCAGGATTCATGCCAAATCCAATCGCGCTCGACGACGATAATGTCCAAAATGGACTCCCGCTTGACTAGGCCACAAAATCCGGGCCGACAACAACCCGAACTTCTAGCGATACAATGGCTCAACACTCAGTTTTTCAATATTTCGATAACCGATATGCGGCCCTTCACCGGCCGGAAAAATCATTTCAACTGATGCCATTCGGCGCTTTTTAAACGCGGTTCTCCAATCTGCTTTTACTGCGCGACCGTATTCGCCTAGAGCTTGCAACATTAAGGCGTTATCCCAAGAGTGTCCGAAAATGGGGCAGTTTCAAAAATCCCCTATTCAACCCATTTTTCGGGTTAATTTTCCGTAAACTTGTGCTAGACCCGAGTCGGGTGGTCGCATGCTCGCAACGTCGAGTCGAACCCAATTTCCTTTAAGAGTACAGGGGATAACTATGAAGAAAATGATTTTGGCCGCGGCTGCCATGGCTCTGTCACTCCCGGTGACCGCGCAAGCCGCTGCAAATGTGACCATTAATTTCAGTGGAACGTCGGCGATTCCCGCCAATAACGATTTCCAGAGCCTTCTCTCTGGTTTGGGTTTGACAAGCTATGCGGCGACTGGAGCTTCGATTTTCCTGAACGGACCAGCAAGCTTGGTGTTCGAGTTTCTTGGCAGCGAGAGCGGGTTTAACGATACGTTCAGCACGTCGGGTGGTCTTTCCTACACCGAAACAAGTTGGCTCGAGAATCATTTCGCTGCCCCAATCCTGATCGGAACTCAATATTTTGCTGGCGGAGATCTGACCAAGCTGCTGAATTTCAGCAGCAACGGCGGTATTGCCGCAACAGTCGGTGATGACGGCTTCGGCATTTTTCTAGGCCCAAGAGATCAGAGCGGCGGGACGTTCAATACGTTCTACATTGGTTTTGACGACCAAATTACCAATATTGATGACAATCACGACGATTTCATCGTGAAGGTAACGGTGACTTCGGCGGGGCCAGAACCATCGACCTGGGGCTGGTTACTGTTCGGCTTCGGCCTCGTGGGCTTTGCCCTGCGCCGCCGGATTTCGCGGACTGCTGCGTTCGCCTGAACAGCGATCTGATATCGTCGATGCAAATTTGACGACATCCAATTTGAGAGCCCTGCCGACGCAATTCGGCGGGGCTCTTTTTCGTTTGAATTGAGATGTGCCAGTAATGAACCATTTCAGATTACGGCGCTGTTTCAGCCTAGCGCCGCCCGAACAGCTTCTCGATATCGCCATGGGCCAGCTTGACCCAGGTAGGTCGGCCATGATTACATTGGCCCGAATGCGGCGTCACTTCCATTTCACGCAACAAAGCATTCATTTCCGTGACCGAAAGCACGCGCCCGGCGCGAACCGATCCATGACAAGCCATCGTCCCGGCGACCGCATCGATCCGCTCCTTCAAAGAGAGCACTTCGCCATGCGCGGCGAGTTCGTCAGCCAGGTCGGTCACAAGGCCCTTGATGTCGCCATTTCCAAGAACAGCCGGGGTGGCGCGAACAAGGATCGCAGCGGGGCCAAAGCGTTCAAGTTCAAGCCCAAACGCCGAAAGGTCAAGGATCCGCGCCTCCAGTCGATCGCACGCTGCTTCGTCAAGCTCTACGACTTCAGGTATCAACAGTGCCTGCGAGGAGACTTCCCCAGCTTCAACCGCTCGACGCATCCTCTCCAGCACAAGGCGTTCATGCGCGGCATGCTGGTCGACCAGCACCAATCCATCTTCAGCCTCGGCCACGATGTATGTTTGCGCTATTTGTCCTCGTGCAACGCCCATCGGATAGTTGATCACCTCGGGCGGCGATGCCTGGGCGATTTCTGCTCGTGCCACGGGCGGTGCCGCCATATAGTTGTGACGATGGTCCCACACGCGCGACTGGGTGGTTTGATTGGGCCAGGTCTGAGTGACATTGCCTTCTGACTTCCAGCTTCCAAGTGCCGCAACGGAAGCCAATGGTGCCCGCCCCTGCCCGGCCTCATCAAGCGCACGTCGCAAGCCACTAACGATCAATCCGCGCACCAGAGCCGGATCGCGGAACCGGACTTCTGCCTTGGCTGGATGAACGTTTACGTCAACCTCCCCAGGCGGCACATCGAGAAACAGCGCAACAACGGCATGACGGTCGCGCGCCAGCATATCCGCATATGCGCCGCGCACCGCACCTGCGAGAAGCCGGTCTTTGACTGGTCGGCCATTCACGCATAAAAATTGGTGATCCGCCACACCTCGGTTGAACGTGGGTAAGCCGGCCACCCCTGTCAATCGCACGCCTTCGCGTTCAAAATCTATGGCCACGCTCGCCTCGATCAAGGCGCGGTCGGTAAGAGCAGCGACACGGTCTGGGCCGGATTCATCTGGCGGCACAAGGAGAGTTCGCCGTCCGCCGTGATCGAGGCTAAAACCAATATCTGGACGGGCCATCGCTAGCCGCTTTACTGCATCGATGCAGGCCGCATATTCGGCGCGCTCAGAACGGAGAAACTTGCGACGAGCCGGAATTTTCGCAAAAAGGCCTTCGACTCTCACACGCGTTCCGGGTGGGATAGCGGCCGGGCCTTCCTCGAGAAAATTGCCGTTGTCGATCGTCCGACGCCAACCATCTTGCCCGCGCACACGACTTTCGATCGAAAGTCGTGCAACGCTTGCGATGGATGGCAGAGCCTCGCCTCGAAATCCAAGGGTTGCGACGGCATCAATCGCGTCGTCGGGCAGTTTCGAGGTCGCGTGTCGTTCAAGGGCAAGCGCCATGTCAGGAGGCGACATTCCACTGCCGTTGTCAGTAACCTCGATCCGCTCCATTCCGCCGCTCACCAGCAAAATTTCAATTTGAGTGGCTCCGGCATCGATCGAATTCTCAAGCAATTCCTTCAACGCCGCAGCCGGTCTTTCCACCACTTCACCCGCAGCGATGCGATTGACGAGATGCGAGGGCAGGCGGCGTATTGACATGCCACACGCTCTAGCCCAAGCGGCCTCATCCCGCGAGCGGCAGTTGAAGAATCGGGGAGATTTTTTCCCGAAGCGCTGCTAACTCGCATCCATCACTCAATCCCAAACGGGCTCACAACGCTGACCCGAACAAGGCAGGTATCAGGAATGGCGTTTTTCTCCCGCTTTTTCAAAATGGTGTCGCAAGACATGGCGATCGATCTCGGCACCGCAAACACAATCGTTTATGTCCGTGGACGCGGGATTGTTTTGAACGAACCGTCGGTTGTCGCGATTGAAACCATCAATGGTGTTCGCACGACAAAGGCTGTGGGCATTGATGCGAAGCTGATGATGGGCAAGACGCCAGGTTCGATCGAGGCGATCCGTCCGCTTCGTGACGGCGTGATTGCGGACATCGAAGTCGCCGAAACGATGATCAAGCACTTCATCAAGAAGGTGCACGGCCAAAGCCGCTTTCCGAGTTGGCCCGAAATTGTCATTTGCGTACCATCGGGTTCTACTTCGGTTGAACGCCGCGCGATCCGCGATGCGGCCTCAAACGCAGGCGCAAGCCAGGTTCACCTTATCCTTGAACCAATGGCTGCAGCGATTGGCGCCGACATGCCTGTGACTGAACCTGTCGGTTCGATGGTTGTTGATATTGGTGGTGGGACGACTGAAGTCGCAGTGCTTTCGTTGCGCGGGCTTGCCTATACGACGTCCGTCCGGGTCGGCGGAGACAAGATGGACGAAGCCATCGTTTCCTATGTTCGCCGGAACCACAATCTCCTGATTGGCGAGGCAACGGCCGAGCGGATCAAGAAGGAAGTTGGCGTGGCCAAGCCTCCGGCTGACGGCGTTGGAAAAACGATCCACATCAAGGGCCGGGATCTTGTCAACGGCGTGCCCAAGGAGATCGCAATCAATCAGGGCCAGATTGCGGAAGCTCTGGCCGAACCAGTCGGCACAATTGTGGAAGGCGTGCGTATTGCGCTCGAAAACACGGCACCTGAGTTGGCAGCGGATATCGTCGATCAGGGTATTGTGTTGACCGGTGGCGGCGCGCTTCTCGAGGGTATCGACGAGGTGCTGCGCGATGAAACCGGCCTTCCCGTTACAGTGGCTGACGATCCGTTGACCTGTGTCGCATTGGGTACGGGCCGCGCGCTGGAAGACCCGATCTTCCGTGGCGTGCTGCTGACCGCCTGAGAAAGGCTAGGCTGCCATGGCGCCGCCATCTCCCCGGCGCCCCGGCTTTTCGAGGCGGGCGCAATATAGTCTGTTTGTGGGCTATGTTGCTGCAATAGTGGGTGCGTTTGCCGGGCTGTTGCTGATTGTCACTGCTCGGTTCGACCCGACGGGTCATGCTGCCCTCCAGAGTTTCTTTACCGATATCTTTTCGCCTGTTTCGTCAGTCGCGCGCAGCGTTGGAGCTGGAATCGGGTCTGCCAGCGAAGAGGTCGGCGCCTATTTCGACGCGGCCTCAAAGAACCGCGATATGAAGCGCCAACTTGATGCAGCCAGACGGGACCTGATTACGGGAAAGAACGATGCACTCGAAAACCGCAGATTGAAGCGGTTCGTCCACCTTGTCGAGCGATTGCCCAAAGGTATTGTTACAGCTCGACTAGTGAGTTCTACCGGAACCAGCAGCAGGCGCTATGCCATCCTGGCTGCGGGAAGCCGCGATGGCGTCGTCAATGGCCAACCTGTCCGAACGCTGGACGGTTTGATTGGACGCATCGTACAGGTAGGCGAACGATCTGCACGGGTTCTCCTGATTATTGACGGCGGAAATATCGTACCAGTGCGAAGAGTACCGGATGGAGTCCCTGCAATTGCATACGGGTTGGGCGATGGACGAATTGATTTGCGCCCGCTCGCTGCTGGAACCAATCCATTCAAGCAAGGCGATGTGTTTGTGACTTCGGGAACTGGTGGCATCTATCAACCAGGCATTCCTGTAGCCATTGGCATCAAGCATAATCGCGAAGGCACCCTTGCGCGTCCGCTCGCGGATCCGGCAAGTTTCGATTTTGCAATCGTCGAACCGGAATTCGTTTCACCTCCTCCGGCACCAAGTGTCGAAGGGAGTAAGAAATAGTGGCCCGCCATCCGCGATCCCGCATTGGCCGCACACCATCACTGACACAACGGCAAGCCGTACCCATCATTTCGACAATGATCGGTTCGCTGACTCCCCTTCTACCCGTCATCGCGACAGCGCCCGTCATGCCGCCGTGGGGTTTGCTGATCATGCTTGCATGGCGGATGCTCCACCGCAATTTGTGGCCTGTCTGGATGGGGCTGCCTCTTGGGCTTTTCGATGATATCTTCAGCGGCCAGCCACTGGGTTCTGCAATGATGCTCTGGACGATTTCACTTCTTGGTCTAGATCTGCTCGACAGGCGGATGGTATGGCGCGATTTCATTCAGGAATGGGGCATTGCCGGCGGGTTGATCATTGCAATGCTTCTTGCCCAACTCCTCGTTTCCTATGCAACGGGTGGCGCGACTAATCCCCTCTTTCTTGTACCTCAGGCAATATTGTCCGTCCTCGCCTTCCCGTTGATTGCAAGAATCTGTGCGGCCATTGATGATTGGCGATTGCGTTGATGAAAAATTCCAAACGCATGGTCACAGAGGCGCAACAGGCATTCAGTTTCACACGCCGCTCCTTCGTCCTTGGGGCAGCACAATGGGGAGTGGGTGGACTCCTTGCTGCACGAATGGCCTGGCTCGCAGTGGCGCAGAACGAGAAATATGCACTCCTCGCAGAAAGCAATCGCGTCAACCTCACCCTTGTTCCGCCACGCCGCGGCTGGATTGTCGATAATATTGGCAAGCCGCTGGCGATCAACCGTACTGCATTCCGCGTGGACATAATTCCCGACCGGCTAACTGAAAAGGATGCCACGCTCAAGGAATTGCAAATCCTATTGGGGATCAACCCTGATGATATGGACCGAATTCATAGGGATCTTGAAAAGGCAGCGGGGTTCCAGCCAGTGCAAGTTGCCGAAAATCTCGATTGGGATCGTTTTGCAGCTGTAAGCATCCGCGCTTCGGAATTGCCTGGCGTCGCGCCCGCCCAATCCTACACCCGCTTCTATCCAGAAGGTGCGGGCGTCGGCCATTTGCTAGGATACGTCGGGGCAGCCTCGGCCAAGGAGTATGAAAAGACCAAAGATCCGCTATTGATCACGCCTGGTTTCAAAATCGGGAAAGCCGGGATTGAGGCAGCTCTTGAACCGCGCCTGCGCGGAGAACCCGGCGCGAAACGTACGGAGGTGACCGCCCGGGGCAAGCTGGTGCGCGAGCTGGAAAGCCGTTCCGACATACCCGGAGGGACAGTCAAGCTCACAATCAATGCCGGACTTCAAGCCTATGCTTCGCGGCGGCTGGGCGCCGAATCCGGTTCGGTTGTCGTTATTGACTGCTTGACAGGTGGAATCCTCACTATGGCATCGATGCCGGCATTTGATCCAAATGCCTTTTCGGACGGGATCAGTAACAC
>JANNLW010000431.1:0-2165 GCA_031397145.1 Sphingomonadales bacterium
TAGCGGTTGACAGATGACGCGACGTGGCGGCATCTCCTCTGCAGGGATTGCAGATATTTTATAGTCAAACCGGACCGGGAATCGCTGGCTCCGAAGCTTGCGAAACTGTGTCTGTCTATTGGAGTGTCTGGGTGAGCACAAACATCGGCACCGAGGTCAGGGTCGGGCTTGTGCGGAATGCCTCCGCTCGCTGGCTGAACCGAGTCGAGCGGCTGGGCAATGCACTGCCCGATCCGGTAATGATTTTCATCGTGCTGATTGGAGTTCTCATGGTCGTGTCGAGCATCGGCGCGTCGTTGGGCTGGCAGGCGGTCAACCCTGTCACGGGAGAGCTACTGGTCACGAAGAGCCTGATGGCGGAAGACATGGTCAGAAAGCTCCTCAACGAAATGGCACGGACATATACTGGGTTCGCACCGCTCGGTCTCGCGCTGGTGATGGTGATGGGCGCAGGCGTAGCCGATCACAGCGGGCTGTTAGGGGTGCTGGTACGTGCCAGCCTGCAACGTGTACCGCTGACATTGCTGACTCCGACTATCTTTCTTGTCGGCATGCTGACAACACATGCGGTAGACGCGGGCGCCGTCGTCTATGTGCCGCTGGTCGGCTTGCTTTATGCGTCGACGGGCCGCCATCCCGTGCTTGGGTTAGTGACAGCCTATGCAGGGGTGGCCACAGGGCTGTCGGGTAATCTGCTACCCGGCCAATATGACGTCCTCTTGCTGTCGATAACCCAAGTCGGCGCTCGGTTGATCGAGCCCGATTGGACGATGAACCCGGTCGGAAACTGGTATTTCGGTGTGGGCATCGCCTTCGCTTTTACAGTTACAGCGTGGGTCGTGCTCGATCGAATTGTCGCGCCACGGCTTGGGCCATGGACGGACACTGCAAGCGAGCCTACCGATGCGCCAGAGCTTGCAATTACACCGACAGAGCGTCGCGGGTTGTACGCTGCGGCAGTTTCCTTGCTCGGGCTGATGTTGATGGTTGCCGCGTTGATGCTGTGGCCAGGGTTTACACCGCTATATGACGCTGCCGCTGCGCCTGGTGAACGGATCAAGCCGTTCTTCGGCGCGCTCGTCTCACTGCTGTTCCTGTTGTTCACCGTGACCGGCTGGGCTTTTGGGGCCGCCACCGGTAGTATCCGCTCGCATCGCGATGTGATCGAGATGATGCGCAAGGGCCTTGAACCGCTGCTGCCCTATCTGGTGTTGGTTCTGTTCGCTGCACAGTTTGTGGCGTTGTTCGGCTGGTCGAACCTGGGGCCGATCACGGCGATCACCGGAGCGGGGCAATTGCGCACTTTGGGTGCTCCACCGGCAGTTCTGCTACCGCTGTTGGCGACGATGACGGCATGGTTGGATTTTGTTATTGCGTCGGGTTCGGCGAAATGGACGGTGATGGCTCCGGTGGCGGCCCCCATGTTCATGCTACTCGGCATTTCGCCTGAAATGACGACCGCAGCATATCGAGTCGGGGACACGGTCACCAACCTTATTTCACCACTCAATGCCTATCTCGTGCTTACATTGGTGTTTTGCCAACGCTGGGTCCCTTCGATGCGGTTTGGCTCGCTATTGGCGCTGACCCTTCCGCTCGCCATCGCCCTGTATTTAGCCGGTATCGCGGTGACTGTGGTATGGGTTTCGCTGGATCTGCCAGTCGGCCCCGGGGCTGAAGTCGTTTACCGCCTGCCTTGAGCCATGTGTTTGTTGTGTAACCCTTTTAGTTTTTTGCGAGGCCACCTCATGGTGAGGTGACAATAAATGGAGAGAAGACGATGACGATGATGAAATCAATATTGGCCACAGCAGGCCTGGCAATGGCGTTGTCGATGGCGGCCCCGGCAATTGCCCAGGAGTCGAGCTACAAGCCTGGCACGGTCTGGCAGGCCAGCCGGATCAATGTTCTTCCAGGCCAATTCGAGAACTATATGGATTTTCTGGCGGCGCGTTGGAAAAAGGTGCAGGAACTGGGCAAGAAGGAAGGCATCATCGTTGAGTATCACGTGCTATCCACGAACAATGCCCGCCACGGTGAACCCGACCTTATTCTGATAGTCGAGTATAAGGATTATCAAACCACGGCGCAGCAGACAGCCTTTAATGAAAAGGTCAATGCCTTGCTGGGTGAAGACGATCGCAAGGCCGCTGCGGCGAATGGCG
>JANNLW010000457.1:0-2386 GCA_031397145.1 Sphingomonadales bacterium
GCCTTGGCGAATAATTGAGGTTGGGGAGGGTTCCCGGGTGAGGGCGGGTCGGTGCGAGACCAGGGAAGCAACCGACCCGCCACTCTGAAGCGTGAAACGCTCTTGGGGGAACGCTCATAACTATGCAGTGCCTGTGCCAAACCATGCCAATCGCAGTTTTCTGGGGAAGACGGTGGTGAAGGAAAATTAACCTGTTGGGGCGGGTGTAAAAAACTCCGACGGATTTCTCTCAATTGGCGCGTACGCTTAATAGGTCCGCCCGATCAAGATCCGCTCCACCGCCTTCTCCCCGGTAAAGAAGCAGGCACCATCTGCCGCAGCCGCATTGAGCGGAACATTGCGCATGGTCAGCTTCATGGCCTTCAACTGCTGGACAATTGCTTCGAGCGCGTCGCCGGTTGGCCGCGCCCATTGGACTTCGACCCAACCGACCACTTTCTCGTCGCCCGCATAATGGGCGGCGAGGTCAGTCACGTCGCGACGGATGCCAGCCTCGAGACGGGCCTTGGCCTCTGTGTGGAGTGCGGTCTGAATTTTTTCTAAAAAGGTAGCCACGCCAGCAATGAATGATTCGCGCGTCGAAAGGACGGAATTCAGTTTCCCGCTGTCCTGATAGAGCGCGTCGCGGCGCACCCAGGAGATCATGCCGCCTGCCACATCGCGCGGACCCACTTCAACGATGATCGGCGCACCCTTCTTGACCCAGTTCCAGCGCTTGTTGGATGCCTTGATCGCCTTGGTGTCGAGCAATACGCGCACTGGTTCCCCGAAAGCGGTCTGTCCGCGCAGTTCGCCTGCGAGCGTCCGGCAATAGCAGAGCACCGACTGATCCTCGTCATTGTCGCGCAGCATCGGTACGATCACGATCTGGTGCGGCGCGATCTGTGGCGGGCAGCGCAGGCCATCATCATCGCCATGTGTCATGATGACGCCGCCGATCATCCGGGTCGAGGTGCCCCAACTGGTTGTGTGGCAAAGCTGCAACCCACCGTCCTTGTCCTGATAGCGAATGCCCGCTGCCTCGGCGAAGGTGGTGCCCAGATAGTGCGACGTGCCCGCCTGGAGTGCCTTGCCATCCTGCATCATCGCTTCGATCGAATAGGTCGCGTCGGCGCCCGGAAAGCGTTCATTCTCCGGCTTTTCGCCCGCGACGACCGGCATGGCGAGCGGGCCTTCGGCAAAGGCCCTGTACATTTCGAGCGCGCGCAAAGTTTCGGCCATCGCGTCCGCCTTGTCGGCATGCGCGGTATGGCCTTCCTGCCAAAGGAATTCGGATGTTCGAAGGAACATCCGTGTGCGCATTTCCCAGCGCACGACATTGGCCCATTGGTTCGTGAGCATCGGCAGGTCGCGCCACGATTGCACCCAGCGGCTCATCGCCGCGCCGATCACGGTCTCCGAGGTGGGGCGGACGACCAGCGGCTCCTCAAGCTTCGCCTCGGGATCGACGACGAGCTTGCCATTGACCGATTTCAGCCGGTGATGCGTGACCACCGCCATTTCCTTGGCGAACCCTTCGACGTGATCTGCTTCCTTCTCGAAATAGGAGAGCGGGATGAAGAGGGGGAAATAGCAATTCTCGACCCCGGCAAGCTTGATTTGGGCATCCATCAAGGTCTGGATCCGCTCCCAAATGCCATAGCCCCAGGGCTTGATTACCATGCAGCCGCGCACCCCCGATTCCTCGGCAAGGTCGGCCTCGGCAATGACCTCCTGATACCATTCGGCAAAATTCTGGGCGCGGGTGACGGAAAGAGCGTGTTTCATGGCCGTCCCTATGCCGATGCATGACTTTGCTCGCAAGCAGAAGCGATGCGTTCAGAATTTCGCGCTGATTGTGAAACGCGCATTGGTTGGCGCACCGGTGGAGATATTACTGTCATTATGGGCAACCGGGAAATAGGCTTTGCCAGTCAGATTCTCGATATTGACCTGGGCTTCGATTGTGTCGGTCAGCTTGTAGAACAGCGCCGCGTCGAGCCGGGTATAGGCCGGAAGCACGGTGGTATTGCTAATCGAGGTGAACTGGCGTGATTGATAATAAAGGCCCACCCCGATCCCCAGCCTTTCGGTCGCGTCATAGCGATTCCACAAGGAGATCTGGTTGCGGGGCACCTGCGCGACCCGGCGTCCGGCCGGCGCGGCCGTGGTTGTTTCGCTGATTTCTGCCTTGGTATAGGCATAGCCAAGGCTCGTCATCCAGCGCGGCGTGATGCGTCCAGCCAGGCCGAGTTCGAACCCGCTGCTGCGTTGCTTGCCAGTCTGTACAATCGTGCCGGGTGTCGGCCCGGTCGCTCGTGTATTGCCGCGATCGAGCCGGTACGCAGCCATTGTCAGCGTCAGGTCTGGCTTTAAGTTCCACTTTGCGCCGATTTCATAAATGTCG